>JAFMKS010000029.1 GCA_017852835.1 Paracoccaceae bacterium | reverse complement strand
TTTAGGGTTTGTACTACATCTGTTTGTGGTTCTGTGTCAGGATGGGTTTGAAACCATGTTTCCTGACAGTTGGAACATTGCACATCTCGCCCCTCGGCAGGAATGACATCCGCCGGCACTTCGTATTGGGCCGAACAATTCGGGCAGATCAGTCGCATTTCATCCCCTAAATCAAGCTCTTCTCTTGCATGCCTATCTGTTATTCTATGAATATCAGTTACATCAGAAAAGTGCTAAAGGTAAATAAATGTCTGATTGCATCCTGTGCGGTGCTCAGGCACAACAGGTCAGCGACGTTAAAAGTGGGGCGGATGTGATAGAATTAGACGCAGTGGCCTATAGCTACGGGGGTGGTGAACTGCTCTCGGATATGTCGCTTACGATCACACCAGGTGCATTTTATTTTCTAACGGGTCCTTCGGGCGCGGGAAAAACCACATTTTTGAAAATGTGCTATGTCGCTTTGAAACCCACATCGGGTGCATTGAAATTGTTTGGTCAAGACGTGCGCACAATGGAACGCAATGATATCGCGTTGGTGCGCCGTCGCATTGGTGTGGTGCATCAAGATTGCCAATTTATCGACCATCTCAGCGTTGCGGATAACATCGCGCTTCCCTTATCTGTTTCAGGACAAAACAACTGGGACGATACCATCAACCTGAAAGAATTGTTGGCCTGGGTCGGGCTTAGCCACCGGGCAAATGCAATGCCCCCAGAATTATCGGGGGGTGAGCGGCAACGTGCGGCCCTTGCGCGTGCCATTATCATGTCGCCCGATATTGTCTTGGCCGATGAACCGACGGGTAACGTGGATTGGGAAATGTCCGAACGTTTGTTGCGGTTGTTGTTGGAATTGAACCGGATGGGGAAAACCGTGGTCATCGCCAGTCATGACCTAAGCCTTATTCGATCGGCCAAATCACAGGTTCAGGCACGGGTTCTGCGGATTGCGAATAAACGTCTACAGCTTGCAGGTGCGAACCTATGAGCGCGCTTTTTTCTGCCCTTGCTGCGTTATTTGTGGGCGATTTGCAGCGCGATCGCGTTGTCCCTGCCAGTGGATATACCTCGACGTTGACCAGTTTAACGGCGGCTGCCATGGCGTTTCTGGTGGTTTTTGCATTGGCTTTATCCTCAGCATCCTATCGCTTGGCCCAGAACTGGTCTGAGGCGTTGGAACAATCCGCAACTTTGCGCATTTCGGCCCCTGTCGAACAATTGGATGCACAGGTTGCCCGCGCGATTGAGATTTTGGAAACCACACCCGGTGTTGCCTCTGCTCGTGCGCTCAGCAGTGAGGAACAGTCTGATTTACTGACACCGTGGCTGGGGGTTGATGTTCCCTTTGATAAACTGCCCCTGCCGCGTTTGATTGAAATTGTTCAGACCCCTGATGGTTTCGATCCGCAAGGGCTGCGTTTGCGTCTAACGGGGGAATTGCCAAGTGCGGTGTTGGATGACCATGTGCGCTGGCGTCGCCCGTTGGTTCAGGCGGCAAACTGGCTTTCGGTGCTTGGGGTGGTGGCCATTGGCTTGATTGGAATGACCAGTGGCGCGATGATCATTCTGGCCACACGCGCGGCATTGGCCGCCAATGCACAGGTGATCACGGTGTTGCGCCTGATCGGGGCAACAGATGCCTATATCGAGGCGGCCTTTGTGCGACGGTTTGCGTTTCGCACATTTATTGGCGCCGTTTTGGGCACGATCATCGGGGCGGGAGTTGTCGCACTCTTCCCCGGCGAAGAAGAGCAAGCTGCCATTTTAACGGGTCTGAGGTTAAGCGGCGTCGAATGGATGTGGCTGGTACTGATCCCACCCACTTTATCCTCAATCGCTTTTAGTGCGACACGATATGCGGCGAACCGCGTTTTAAAAGGACTGACATAACATGTTTCAATGGCTACGATCTTTGATCTTTACTGTGCAGATGTATCTGATGATGGCGGTCATTGGGATTGGCATGCTGCCCTTAGCACTGTGGAAACAGAAATATGTTTATTTAACCGTGCATACCTATTGCCGCTGGGTGATGTGGACCGCAGGTTGGATGGTTGGCCTGAAAACCGAATTTCGCGGCAAGCCCCCGACAGAAGAGGCCTTGGTCGCCGCCAAGCATCAAAGTTTCCTGGATGTTCTGATGATTGCGTCACAAATCCCTCAGCCCAAATATATCATGAAATCTTCGCTCAAACATGTGCCTGTTTTGGGGTGGTTTGGGAAATTGACAGGGTCGGTCCCCGTTGAACGGGGTAAACGTGCAGAAGCGATCAAACAAATGATGGATGGCGTCAAAAGCGGAAAGGTCCCAGGGGGACAGTTGGTTATTTACCCCCAAGGAACACGCGTTGCCCCGGGTGATCATAAACCCTATAAGGTGGGCAGTGCGGTGTTATACACGGAATTGGGGCAGCGGTGTTATCCTGTGGCCTGCAATGTAGGCGTATTTTGGCCGCGCTATGGTATTTTGAAAAAGCCGGGGACAGCGGTCATCGAATTCCTTGATCCGATTGAACAGGGATTAGAAAAAAATGCGTTCATGTCGCACCTAGAGGACGTGGTTGAAACGCGTTCAAAGGAATTGATGCGCGATGCTGGATTTAAATTCGATTGAATATTTACAAACGGTTGAGGGGCTAGAAGCCCTCTATGTGGATGCGGCCCCTGCTTCGCTTAGAAAAGTGGTAGATCGGATCACGCCGAAATATTGGCAGTGGATATCAGCTTCCCGCTTTTGTGTTTTGACTACGGTGGGTCCTGCGTGAACCGATGGCAGTCCGCGGGGTGATGATGGTCCACCTGTCATCGCGCTTGATGAATACACACTGGCAATGCCCGATTGGCGCGGCAACAATCGTTTGGATAGTCTGCGCAATATTGTTGAGGATGGGCGCGTGTCGCTGTTGTTTCTGATCGGTGGGGAAAATTTCGCGGTTCGGGTTAATGGTATTGCGCGCCTAAGTGCCGATGATAAATTGCGTGCGCTATTTGAAAAGGACGGGCACATCCCCAATACCGTCATTGTGATCAAGGTGGTTGAAATTTATTCGCAATGTTCGCGTGCCTTGATGCGCTCGGGCCTTTGGTCGCAAACCCGACCAGCGGATTTGCCGACGGCAGGTGATCTGCTGAAAGAGGCGAGCCATGGGGATTTGGGTGGCCCCCAATATGACAGCGATCAGGCCAAAAGATCCCAAAACACGTTATGGAGCGATTGATATGCCAGCACTAAAAACAACCGACCATTTTGGCGAAATCATTTGGCTGGGGCAGGTGGGTGACCGGGATGCAGGTTTACGATCAACGTTAACACAATCGCTATCCTTAGATTTTGCAGGACCCGCTGGGGAAACGCATGGGGGGTTAACACGCCCGTCCTGTTCGCGCGTTTCGTCACAATATGAACGTGGCACAGAAATCCGCAATGTGCGCCAACTCTCTATCGTCAGTGAAGAAGAGTTATCCGCAATCGCGGATGAAATGGGTGTCGCGCGCCTTGATCCGTCATGGTTTGGGGCCAGTGTTGTCCTGCGCGGCATACCAGATTTTTCGCATATTCCCCCATCCAGCCGTTTGCAAAATGATGCGGGAACGACACTGACCATTGATATGCAAAACCGACCCTGCCATTTGCCAGTAGCTGAAATCAAGGTGGATCACCCCAATGAGGCAAAGGGGTTCAAAGCAGCCGCATGGGGACGGCGAGGTGTCACGGCTTGGGTCGAGCGAGAGGGTCAATTGAGTGTCGGTGATCAATTGCGACTTCATATTCCTGATCAGCGGGCCTGGTTGGCACAAAGTTGATTGTGCGGTCGATCCGTTTCCCATCAGAAACCAAACTGTGCCATCTCGCCGCAGTTTGGTTCGAAAATGTCGGAAATGCAGGTCGCATCCGAGAAAGGACTCAGTATACCCACGCGAGAGAAACCACACCCGTGGAGTAGGGAGTCACCGATGAGCCACAAATCTGATATTGAAATTGCCCGCGAGGCAAACAAGAAACCAATCCAAGAGATTGGTGAAAAACTGGGCATTCCAACAGAACATTTACTGCCCTATGGCCACGACAAAGCAAAAGTTGGTCAAGAGTTCATCAACTCTTTGCAGGGGCGCGAAAATGGCAAGCTGATCCTTGTCACCGCGATTAACCCGACACCAGCGGGTGAGGGTAAGACCACAACAACCGTGGGTTTGGGTGATGGCCTAAATGCAATTGGTAAAAACGCGATGATCTGTATCCGCGAGGCGTCTTTGGGTCCAAACTTTGGGATGAAAGGCGGCGCTGCAGGTGGTGGTTACGCACAGATCGTTCCAATGGAAGAAATGAACCTGCATTTCACAGGTGATTTCCATGCGATCACATCGGCGCACTCATTGTTGTCAGCCATGATCGACAACCATATTTATTGGGGCAACGAATTGGACATCGACCTGCGCCGCGTCACATGGCGCCGTGTGGTTGATATGAATGACCGCGCATTGCGTCAAATCACAGCATCTTTGGGTGGTGTTTCAAACGGTTTCCCACGCGAGGCAGGGTTTGACATCACCGTGGCCTCTGAGGTTATGGCGATCCTTTGTTTGGCAACAGATTTGGCCGATCTACAGAAACGTTTGGGTGATATGATTGTTGCATACCGCCGTGATCGCAGCCCAGTCTTCTGCCGCGATATCAAGGCAGATGGCGCGATGACTGTGTTGTTGAAGGATGCGATGCAACCAAACCTTGTGCAGACATTGGAAAACAATCCTGCATTCGTCCATGGTGGTCCATTTGCGAATATTGCACATGGCTGTAACTCTGTCATCGCGACACAGACTGCGTTGAAATTGGCCGATTATGTTGTGACCGAGGCGGGATTTGGTGCGGACCTTGGCGCCGAAAAATTCATGAACATCAAATGCCGTAAGGCGGGACTTGCCCCATCTGCGGTTGTTTTGGTGGCAACCGTGCGCGCCATGAAAATGAACGGTGGTGTTGCGAAAAACGATTTGGGTGATGAAAACGTTGATGCGGTTAAAGCAGGGTGTTCAAATCTGGGCCGCCACATTGAAAACCTAAAATCATTTGGTGTTCCTGTGGTTGTTGCGATCAACCACTTTGTCAAAGACACAGATTCAGAAGTTGAAGCGGTCAAAGAATTTGTTGCTAGCCAAGGTGCAGAGGCGATCGTTTCCAAACATTGGGCGGATGGGTCCGAAGGCTCAAAAGAGCTTGCCACACGCGTTGCGGAAATCGCGGATGCGGATATGGCAAACTTTTCCCCACTTTATGCGGATGACATGTCATTGGCGGATAAAATCCAAACTGTCTGTAAACGTATCTACCGCGCAGATGAGGCATTGATGGATAAGAAAATCCGCGATCAACTGCACCTTTGGGAAGAACAGGGATACGGAAACTTGCCAGTGTGTATGGCAAAAACACAGTATAGTTTCTCAACCGATCCAAATCTGCGCGGCGCACCTGATAACCACAGTGTTCCAGTACGTGAAGTCCGCCTAAGCGCGGGTGCTGGCTTCATTGTTGTTGTCTGTGGTGAGATTATGACAATGCCTGGTCTGCCACGCAAACCTGCAGCAGAAAGCATTTGTTTAAACAACGAAGGCCTGATTGAGGGTCTCTTCTAAGACACCACTGGGGCGCGATGTTTTCGCGCCCTTTGTTTATTCAGAACTGAATATAACGCCATTTGCGAGGAAACGATGAGCGCACAGATAATCGATGGCAAGGCATTCGCGGCCAAAGTCCGCGGCCAAGTTGCAGAACATGTCACCCGTATCAAAGAAGAAAACGGCATCACACCGGGATTGGCCGTAGTATTGGTGGGCGAAGATCCTGCCAGCCAAGTTTACGTGCGTTCAAAGGGCAAACAAACCGTCGAAGCGGGCATGAATTCCTATGAACACAAATTGGACGCTGATACATCGCAGGATGATTTGCTGAAACTTATCGCGGATTTGAACGCGGATAAGGATGTGCATGGGATTTTGGTTCAGCTGCCCTTGCCCAAACACCTGAACGAAGATTTGGTGATCAATTCAATCGCCCCTGAAAAGGATGTAGATGGATTTCATATTTCAAACGTGGGGCTTTTGGGGACGGGGCAAAAATCCATGGTGCCGTGTACGCCGCTTGGGTGCTTGATGATGTTGAGGGACTATCATGGGTCCCTATCTGGCATGAATGCGGTTGTAATCGGGCGTTCAAACATCGTTGGCAAACCCATGGCACAATTGCTGTTGGGCGATAGCTGCACTGTCACAATCGCGCATTCACGGACCAAGGATTTGCCGGCGGTCGTGCGCGGCGCGGATATTGTTGTGGCGGCCGTTGGTCGCCCTGAAATGGTGCCTGGCGATTGGATTAAACCGGGTGCAACCGTGATCGATGTGGGCATCAACCGCATTGATAAGCCAGAGGGTGGAACACGCCTTGTTGGCGACGTAGATTATGCATCCTGCGCCGAAGTTGCGGGTGCCATTACACCTGTTCCAGGGGGCGTTGGTCCAATGACAATTGCTTGCCTTCTTGCCAATACCGTCACCGCCTGCTGCCGCATACACGGACTGGTCGAACCAGAGGGCCTAACGGCGTAAAGTGCGAGGTGGGCTTGAAAGATTGAGGCCGTATTAAACTTGCAATTTGTATTTCTGAAATACAGGATCGCTTCGCGGTCCTGTTTTTTGATTGGTCCTACTGGACTAAAACACTCCTACATAACGCGGTATCCCAAGAGCTATGTTGCCCCCGGAGACATGGTCGAGCAGCGCCTGCCTGCCCCCTTGGCAGGCGCTTTCACCCTATCAATACTTTGAACTTTGGCCTTTTATTCTACACAATTGCATTTTGCACCACGACAACACTGCTCCTACCCAGGCAGGCGCAGCCCTCATTGCGCTGGAGATCCGACATTATGAAGCGGTCTTTGCAAACCAAATCTTTAGCCCCGTAAAACCGCATATGAGCAGTCGTTAAGTCTTTGCGCTTACTCAAGTTTCTTCGCCTCTTAGAGAACAAACAATGAGGATTCATTTATCTCGTGGCATGGGGATAGCGAGTGCTTTGCTACCGGTTATAACAGCAATCGCATCAGGGCGCATCAGATCGCATAGCGGTGCGGTATGGGCGTGCAGGCCGCCTGTATAGGTGCCATAGGCGGGCATAATCACGCGGTCGATATCGATTAGAAATGCGGGTCGAACATAACTACTGCCGCGCAGGTTTAGGCGCGCTTTAGGGTGGTAGTGGCCAGATATTTCGCCACTGACCCCTGTTTTCGCCTCGTGTCGGAAAACAACTGGGGGCAGGGGCAATTCGGCCAAATGACTGCCTGCGATTTCAACAGGCCCCGGATCATGATTGCCCTCAACCCAAATCCAACTACGGCCCGCCTGTAGTCGGGTTAGCCAAAGTTTTTCATTTTCAGGTAGGCCGCGTTCGGCCTCGAGATCATCAAAACTATCCCCTAAACAAACAACAGTTGTTGCGCCTGTTGCGCGTAAATCCGCCTCAAGCCTCAAAATGGTGTCGGTGGTTTCATAGGGAGGTAACATGGCGCCCCCGCGTCGCGCCATTCGTTCAGATTTTCCCAAATGCAGGTCCGAGACGCACAATAAATTTTGTGCCGCCCACCATAAGGCCCCTGATGGCAGTGCCACCATCGTCGCCCCAGTAAGTGAAAATTGATACCCTTCCATACCCTCAGTTGCACAGAAAGTATCAGAGGTATCAAGCGTCGATTTTAAGTCCTGCTTCGGCCATCAATTGGGCTGCTTCATTTGCAACAAGGCGTTCGATGGCCTGCCCCTTCACTGGGATACGGCCCGCCTCAAGGAAAAGCGGAGCAGAGAAGGGAGAGAGATGTGGCAGCGCCTTGTGCACAATTTTGCCTTCGACGCGATCTAACATATTCCTGATCCGTCCAAAATCCACTAAACCGCGCATCGCCTCGATCTGGGCAATCCGCATCAGCAGGTGATCTGGGTCATATTTCAGTAAGGTGTCATACAAGATGTCCGATGAAAATGTCGCCTGACGCCCTGATTTGCGCTGCCCTGGCAAATTGCGTTCGATCAGTCCCGCAATGGTTGCAACGGCGCGAAAACTACGTTTCATCACAGCGTTTCCCGCAAGCCAATTTTCAAACCCACCTTCTAGTTTTTGGTGGTCGAGCAGCGTCGCAGGATCGCGCACAGGGTCCAACCCCCAGATGAGTGTCGCATAATCCGTCGAGACAAACCCAAGTGGTGCCAACCCCTCTTCCTCCATCCGTTTGGTCAGCAGCAACCCCAATGTTTGTTGTGCGTTGCGGCCCGCAAATCCAAAAACACATAGATGATGGCGATCATGGCGGGGGAATGTTTCAATTAACAATGTCTGACGTTGTGGCAGCACGGACATGGTTTTTTGCAACTCCAACCAGTCGGTCGTGTAATCCGGCAGACCGCGAAAATCCCCCGTTTCAAATTTGTGCAAAATGCGTTCGCTTAACTGGGTTGATGTGGCGAATTTGGTGCCACCAAACACTGCGATTTTGGGTTCTTTATTGGCGCGTTTGGATACCTCAACAACCAATTCGCGCAATCCTTCAAATCGCACCACTTGCCCCCCGATTAGGAATGTATCACCGGGTGTGAGTGTTGCGGCAAAGGCTTCTTCTACTTCGCCCAATGGCGCACCACCGCGCCTGCGTTGCATGCGCACCTTAAGCGTATCTGTATCCTGAATGGTGCCAGCGTTCATGCGAATGCGTGATGCGGTTCTGGGATCGCGCAGGGTATAGGTGCCATCTCCCATGTCCTTTAACCGATGCCATTGTTCATAGCGGCGCAGGGCATAGCCGCCTGTTGCGCAGAAATCCAAGCAATCGTCGAATTCAGCACGGCTTAGCCCGCTATATGCACCCGCGCGGCGCACTTCGTTGAACAGTGCAATTGGATCAATTGGTCCCGCGCAGGATAAAAGCAAGATGTGCTGACACAAAACATCAAGCTGTCCTACGGGCAGCGTTTCACCATCTAACTCACCTGCCAAAACGGCATCTAACGCTGCCTGACATTCAATGATTTCAAATCGGTTGGCGGGAACAATCATTGCCTTGGATGGAGCATTGTATTGGTGGTTGGCGCGTCCGATCCGTTGGACCAGTCGTTTTATATTTTTGGGCGCACCAATTTGTATCACCAGATCAACATCGCCCCAATCAATGCCCAAATCCAAACTGCCTGTGCAGACTACCGCGCGCAGGGCGCCTTGGGTCATTGCGGTTTCAACCTTTTGGCGTTGTTCTCGGTCCAGTGATCCATGGTGAATGGCAATGGGCAGGCGTGCTTCGTTTTCTAACCAAAGTGCATGAAAAAATATTTCGGCCTGTGCGCGGGTGTTGTGAAAAATCAGGGTCGTTTTATGTTTCTCAATCTGCTCAAGCACCATGGGCACGGAATAGGCGGCCCCTGCGCCCGCCCAAGGCGGGGGTGTTTCGCCGATCAGCATCTGAATATCAGGGGCGGGTCCGGGGTCTGCAAATAATATGGGGCAGGGATCAGGATGGGCCGCCATGGTTTTTGCAATCGCATCTGGATCATCCACCGTCGCGGATAGCCCCACGCGCCGCAAATCAGGACACAATGATTGCAAACGCGACAGCGCCAGCATCAATTGATCACCGCGTTTGCTTTCGGCGAGGGCATGGATTTCGTCAATGACAATCCGTTTTAGACCACTGAAAATTTTGGGTGCGTCTGGATAGGAAATTAACAACGCAAGGCTTTCGGGCGTCGTCAAAAGGATATGAGGTGGTTCGGCGCGTTGGCGTTTTTTCTGCGTGTTTGACGTATCGCCTGTGCGATCCTCAACCCGAATGGGCAGATCCATTTCATCAATTGGGGTTTGCAAATTTCGCTTAATATCAGCGGCCAGCGCTTTGAGCGGTGACACATAGAGTGTGTGTAGGCCCGTATGCGTACCATCCTCTAATTCTAGCAGCGTTGGCAAAAAACCACTAAGTGTTTTGCCCGCTCCTGTAGGTGCAATCAACAACTGTGCAGGGCGTGCTGCATAGGACAGCAATTCACGCTGATGCGGGTGAAGTGTCCAATTCCTAGATGTGAGCCAGTGATCAAATTTTGATGAAATTTCCATTCTGATTAGGTAGCTCGAAAGATTTTTTTTTCAGCCAAATGAACAAATCGCAAACACGCCTAATTCTTTGTTGTCTTATGTGAATACTAATTCATATCCGACAGCGTGATGTGGACAGCATATATTTGCCGCTCGTCATTTGTATTTTTTCTATTAAAGAATTGAATTCGCTTTTGCGCTTGCTCACCACGGTAGGGCTTCAGGTTCAGCGCGTTTGGTGCAACTATCAAAATCAAAGACGAACCATTTTGCATATCCACGGTATGTCGTGAACTTGTTAGTTGGGTTTCAAAAACATTTGTAACATCAGAGAGTATGGCCTCATTCTGTGATACGGATTGTTCGATGACATCAATGTTCATCCTAATCGCGCCATTGCTATTATTTATCATCTCTCCACCAATGGAGAAATCAGCACCGTTTTTGAAATTCTTGATTGATATTGTATCACCATCGCGGTGAGGGTAACTAACATACCCACCAACAAAAAATTCAATTTGTTTAGATGGTCGTACAGTATAGCTTTTGGTTTTGGTTTGAAATGGTTTCAACTTTGATAAAATACTGCTGAATTGCGTGTCAGCAGGTGACAGAATTTTTACGGCGCTCTTTTCTGTTCCAGTGAATAAATACCTGAAAAATTTATGATTTGTTTCGATTGTGTAGGTTTGAGTAATAAGTGCCTTACTGATTAAGCTTTCTATATCTATCAGATTTGATACTAAGTTGGGTGCATATCTATTTGCGAGTAAAACTGCTTTTTCGCTAGCTTCGGCGGTACTCACCTTTCCGTGTAACACAATACCATCATTTGCGCTGCGTACTTTTATTTTTTCATATGGTAAAATTTCTTTGAGCCTTTTTCGCAACTCACTCAGGTCAGTCGTAACCCTAATCTGTACATTAGAGATTAAATTTCCCTTTTTGTCGATTAAGGTAAGTGTGGTCGTTCCAGCCAGCTTTCCTAAAATATAGACTGTTCGATCTGATAGTGTCGAAAAGTCAGCTATTGCGGGATTTGCTATCGAAAGCTCTGCGAATGGAACCGCACTTTCAATGACAACGGCGCGATCGATTGGTACGCCAATTGTCTGCTCTTTAGACTTCTGGATTACACTAACAATGTCGCCCCAAACCGTAGTGCCTAAAATTGAAAAGGCAGTCACAACGATTAATGCAGTTGCTGCCACATTTTTAAAATGCTGCGATATCATGGCGTTAGGCTTGATTTTAATGGTGCGGTTTCCGTGAACGCTAAATTATTTTACAGCATAATGCAAAGGTGAACGTTTGAGGCAATATTACTTTTGCAAACCCATTTTCTTTTTCGAAATTTTATTGCGGCCTGTCGCGGTAATATTCCCGAGCAGGCCGCACGCTAAAAGCTTAATCAACAATTGTTGCCTCAGTTGCGGCGCGTAGGTCAGCTTCGCTGACGCCCTCTGCACATTCCACGATGCGCAATCCACCCTCAACCACGTCTAGAACGCCAAGGTTTGTAATGATGCGGTCCACGACGGCGGTTCCTGTTAGGGGCAGGGTACACGCCTGCAACACTTTACTGTCGCCATGTTTGTTTGTGTGATCCATTACAACGATCACACGACCCACACCAGCGACAAGGTCCATCGCGCCGCCCATACCCTTGACCAGCTTGCCTGGAATCATCCAGTTTGCCAGATCACCGTTTTCGGCAACTTCCATCGCGCCTAGGATGGCCATGGCGATTTTGCCACCACGGATCATGCCGAACGATGTCGCACTATCGAAATAGGCCGTTTGGGGCAATTCGGTGATGGTTTGTTTCCCTGCATTGATCAAATCAGGGTCCTCTTCCCCTTCATAGGGAAACGGACCCATGCCCAACATGCCGTTTTCAGACTGAAGCGTCACTGTGATCCCATCGGGGATATAGTTGGACACCAGCGTTGGAATACCGATCCCAAGGTTCACATACATGCCATCCTGAAGCTCTTGTGCCGCGCGCGCGGCCATTTGATTGCGATCCCATGCCATTGATCAACCCTCCGTCCGTGGGCGCGTTGTGCGCTGTTCGATGCGTTTTTCATGTTCACCTTGGATAATGCGATGCACATAAATCCCGGGTAGGTGAATATGATCAGGGTCCAATGATCCTGTTGGAACAATTTCTTCGACTTCCACAACACATACCTTACCGCACATCGCAGCAGGTGGATTGAAGTTGCGGGCCGTTTTGCGGAAGACCAGATTGCCTGTCTCATCCGCTTTCCACGCTTTTACGATTGCAAGGTCCGCAAAAATCCCACGTTCAAGGATATAGGTTTCGCCATCGAAATCCTTGTGCTCTTTCCCTTCGGCCACAACGGTGCCGACACCTGTTTTTGTATAGAACCCGGGGATGCCCGCACCACCTGCACGCATGCGTTCGGCCAATGTGCCCTGTGGGTTGAATTCCAATTCCAATTCCCCTGACAGGTATTGGCGCATGAATTCCGCGTTTTCACCGACATAGGATGAAATCATCTTTTTCACCTGACGGGTTTGTAACAAAATGCCGATGCCGAAATCATCAACACCTGCGTTATTGGATGCAAATGTCATATCCTTGGTGCCCGCATCGCGGATCGCGGCCAACAAGAGTTCGGGAATACCGCTAAGGCCAAAACCGCCCGATGCGATGAACATGCCGTCAAACAACAATCCATCTAACGCTTCGGCTGCGGATCCATAGACTTTCTTCATGGAAAAGCTCCGTTTTTAGATAATTGGGCAATATGTGGCGCGTTGCCGCGCCAGTGTCAATTCATTGGATGTAGAAAGCCTGTGCGCATATCCGCCAAAATTACTTTTTGCGTTTGCCTTTTTTGGCACCACCCTTGGCGGCCTTTTCGGCGATTAGCTGAACGGCCATGTCCATCGTTACGTCCTCGGGTTTGACGTCCTTGGGCAGAGTTGCGTTGATTTTGCCGAATTTGACATAGGCCCCATAGCGTCCGTCCATCACATTAACGGGGCCGCTATCGGTTGGGTGTTCGCCCAATTCCTTTAAAGGGGTGGCGGCGGTGCGGGCGGACCCACGGCTTGCCTTTTTGGCCAATTCTTCGACGGCGCGGTTCATGCCGATGGTAAAGACATCATCGACCTCTTTCAAATTGGCATAAGTGCGGCCGTGTTTCACAAACGGACCATACCGCCCAATTCCCGCTTCGATTATTCCGCCGTCTTCGGGGTGGGGGCCAACCTCACGCGGTAGATTGAGCAGCATCAAAGCACGTTCCAAATCCATTTCCGCAGGCGCCCATCCTTTGGGCAGGCTGGCGCGTGGGGGTTTGGGCGCCTCTTTCGTGGCCTCACCCCGCTGAACATAGGGACCAAAGCGACCAGATTTTAGGAAAATCTCATCCCCTGCATCTTCGCCGAGTAAGCGATCCGAACTTTCGTCGATTTCACCAGAGATTGGTCGCGTGAATGTACATTCAGGATAATTGCCACATCCCACAAACCCACCTGTGCGTGATGATTTCAGGTGCAGTGTCCCGTTTCCGCATTTTGGACAAATGCGCGGATCACTTCCATCCTCACGCGGGGGATAGAGTTGCGGCGCCAAGGCGTCATCCAACACATCCAACACCTCGGTAATCCGCAATTCAGATGTTTCCGAAATCGCAGCCGAGAAATCGCGCCAAAATTTAGAAAGCAGTTCCAAATAATCTGAACCACCCGCGCTGACCAGATCCAACTGATCCTCAAGCGAGGCGGTGAAGTCATATTCCACATAGCGTTTGAAAAAATTCAAAAGGAATATCGTAACGATGCGTCCTTTATCCTCGGGGAATAAACGGTTGCTTTCCTTGCGGACGTATTCGCGATCTTGGATCGTGGTGACGATGGACGCATAGGTTGACGGGCGACCAATCCCCAATTCTTCCATCCGTTTGACCAATGTTGCCTCGGTATAACGGGGGGGCGGTTGGGTGAAATGCTGTTCGGGCGTGATGTCACCTTTGGCCAAGGCCTCACCTTGCATGACTTGGGGCAGACGTTTGTCATCATCATCCCCTGTTGGGGCGTCATCACGGCCCTCTTCATAAACGCGCATAAAGCCGTCGAACAAAACAACCTGACCATTGGCGCGCAAAACGACCTGTTGATCTGGGCTGGTGATATCAACGGTGGTGCGTTCCATCTTTGCCGCCGCCATTTGGCAGGCAATCGTGCGTTTCCAAATCAAATCATATAATTTGCGTTGATCCGCATCCGTCAATTTCAGCGCTGCTGCATCCTTGGTTATTTCTGTGGGGCGGATACATTCGTGCGCCTCTTGCGCGTTCTTGGCCTTGTTTTTGTACATACGCGGCGACGACGGCACATAATCTGCGCCATATCGAGCGGCGATTGCATCACGGGTTGCCATGACGGCCTCGGGTGCCATGTCGATCCCGTCGGTTCGCATATATGTGATGTGACCCGCTTCGTACAAACGTTGTGCGGCACTCATTGTTTGGCGTGCGCCCATACCGAATTTGCGGCTTGCTTCTTGTTGCAGGGTTGAGGTCATGAACGGGGCAGAGGGGTTGCGCTGTGCCGGTTTTGATTCAACGGATTGCACAGATAGGTCGCGGCTTGTGATCGCCTGAACGGCCATTTCTGCCTGCGTGCTGTTGGCAAGATCATATTTATCCAGCTTTTTCCCAGCAAGGGATGTAAGACGCGCTTCAAAACTTTGGCCGCGCGGCGTGCTAAGCTGCGCCTTCACACTCCAGTATTCTTGTGGATTGAACGCCTCAATCTCCATTTCACGTTCCACGATCAAACGCAGACACACGGATTGCACGCGACCGGCGGAACGCGCACCTGGCAATTTGCGCCACAACACAGGGGATAGATTGAAGCCCACCAAATAATCCAAGGCCCGTCGCGCAAGATAAGCATGCACCAAGGGGGCATCGACATCGCGCGGATTTTTCATTGCCTCGGTCACGGCGGATTTTGTAATTGCGTTGAACACAACGCGAGTGACTTCGGTGTCCTTTTTAATTGCGCGGCGTTTGCGCAATGTTTCCTCTAAGTGCCAGCTGATTGCCTCCCCCTCGCGATCAGGGTCGGTGGCAAGGATCAGGGCGTTGTCGTCTTTCAGGGCATCTGCAATCGCTTTGACGTGTTTTTTACTGTCGTTTCCAACTTCCCAGGTCATTGCGAAATTATCATCAGGATTAACCGAGCCATCTTTGGGCGGCAGATCACGCACGTGTCCATATGAGGCCAGAACCGTATATTCCGATCCCAAGTATTTGTTAATTGTCTTTGCCTTAGCAGGGGATTCAACAACAACAACGGGCATAAAATATCCTTTCGACTCGCGCATGGTGCCATGGCGGCGGAACATGGTCGTGTTCAAAGGGCTTTGTCAATGCACGTTTAATGACCTTTGTGATCTTTGTGCTCATTCCCGCTCAGGCTGACCATTCCACCAGACTGTCTTTCTATTTGGCCCTCAATCTCTAGATCGACAAGGGCAGGAGCAATTTGTGCAGCCGATGCTTTGAGGTCACGGATCAATTGATCCTCTGCTAACGGGGAGGGGGACAGTCGTGCAAGAATGCGTTGGTGCAACTTGGCGGTTTCACGCAAACCACGGTTGGGAAGCGGTTTTGGCGTGTCATGTGTAATGTCAGTTTGCTGGGGGAATTTTGGTAGTGCTTCAATTATGTCCTCGGCATTTCGGACCAATGTCGCACCATCGCGGATCAAAATGTTGCAACCTGATGCACGCGCATCAAACGGATGGCCAGGCACGGCATAAACATCGCGCCCCTGATCCAGCGCGGTTTTGGCGGTGATCAAACTGCCTGATTTGGCGGCCGCTTCGATCACAACTATTGCCTGTGACAATCCTGATATCAACCGATTGCGCACGGGAAAATGACGCGCTTGGGGTTGGATGCCCATGGGTTGTTCGGAAATCAGCAGACCATTTTCCCGAATTTGCCGCGTCAATTGCGCGTTTTCAGCGGGGTAAATAACATCCACCCCACCGCCTAGCGCAGCAATCGTTCTCGTACCAATCGATGCGGCATGCGCAGCGGTATCGACATCACGCGCTGGGTCCGAACAAATCACATACCCCTGGTTCCCCAATGTGGTGGCCAAAAAGCGCGACATACGGGTTCCAAGGGATGAGGCATTGCGCGCCCTGACAAGGCCAAGAGTCGGGCGATGTAATAGTGTGGCATCCCCCGCCGCCCAAAACAAAGGGGGTGCATCGTTTAGATCATTGAATGCGGCGGGATAGGCAGGCGTGCCTTGAAAAATAAACTGCGCGCCTGCTTTGTGACTGCGACGCATTTCGGTGATGGCGTGTTCTTTGCTATTAGGTAAATAATTATCAACACCAGCGGCGCGGGTAACTTCGGGCAAATGCTCTACTGCGCTTTGTGCCGTGCCATGCTCTTTTAGTAATCTGTAAAACGTGCTGATCCCCACCCTGCGAGAGCGCAAGAGACGAAGCCACGCTAATCTGTCCTCTTCCTTGAGTAGTGGTGTTAGGGGGTGAGCGGAAGAATTAGTTTGAACAGCCATCTTTGCTCCGTCGTCTTGCGGAAACAGCAATAGCGCAGATTTGATTGTCGCAGGATTAACGCGCGCCGCCAGACCCGCCAACAGTTAGTCCACCAATCAAAACAGACGGCTGTCCAACCCCAACAGGAACCCATTGCCCCGATTTTCCGCATGTTCCCATGCCAGGGTCCAATTCCATATCATTTCCAAGGCCGCGGATATGTTTTAATGCGGTAGCGCCATCCCCGATCAGAGTTGCCCCCTTAATCGGTGCGCCGACCTGACCATTTTGAACGCGGTAGGCTTCGGTGCAGGAAAAGACGAATTTCCCGCTGGTAATATCTACCTGACCGCCGCCAAAGCCCACAGCGTAAATCCCATCCTTAAGATCAGACAGCAATTCGGCGGGGGTTGCATTGCCGCCTTCCATAATGGTGTTGGTCATGCGCGGCATAGGGGCATGCGCATAACTTTGGCGGCGTCCGTTCCCTGTGGGGTCAACCCCCATCAAACGTGCATTTTGACGGTCCTGCATAAATCCAACCAAAATACCGTCCTCGATCAAAACATTGCGCGAACTTGGCGTGCCTTCATCATCAATGGTGATTGATCCACGTCGATTTGGCAGGGTGCCGTCGTCAACAACGGTTACACCCTTGGCCGCAACTTGTTGCCCCAATAAACCTGCAAATGCGCTGGTGCCTTTGCGGTTAAAGTCACCTTCTAATCCGTGACCCACCGCTTCGTGCAATAGGATGCCTGGCCAACCTGGCCCTAATACAATATCCATCACACCTGCGGGGGCATCTTCAGCGCTTAGGTTCACGGTCGCGATGCGCAAGGCCTCTTGGGCTGTGGCTTTCCATTTGTCTGGGGTGATCAACTCGGATAACGCATATCGTCCACCGCTCCCTGCTGATCCGCTTTCGCGACGACCGTCCTGTTCCACAATTACCGAAATATTAAGACGTGTCAGTGGACGCACATCGCCCCACATCTCATCTTCGGGGCGCAGAATCATGATCTCTTGTAGGTTGGTTGCAATCGAGGCTGAGACTTGAACGACGCGTTTATCTGATGTGCGCAAATAATCGTCGATTTCCTTAAGCAGATCGACTTTGGCCGAAAATGTAATTTCCTCGGTTGGATCAAAACTGTCATAGAGTGCGCGATTGCTGCGGCTGGGGGCGTCTGCCAAGCGTGCTTCGCCCTGTCCAGCTGCCAAGCCGACAGTGTCTGATGCTCGTTTCAGCGCGGCTCCGGTCATTTCGGTGGAATGCGCATATCCCGTGACTTTGCCGCGAACGGCCCGCAACCCAAATCCTTCGCTGGCGTCAAAATTGGCAGACTTTAGTCGACTATCGTCCAACATCAAATTCTCGGACCGGCGGCGTTCGATGAATAATTCACCATCATCCGCACCCGCGCAGGTGTTTTTCAGAATTTTTAAGGCCTCAATTCGATCAAAATACTGTTCGAATGGATTGAAATCTGTGTCTGACATGCGCCGATCCTCATTATATTCGTCATTTTGAAGATAAAAATTCAATTAGCGTCCGTTTGACGCAAGCTTAAATCTTTATTTCTGTGAATAAATATGGTTTTACGCGTGGTGAATACAACGGGATTCCTTTCAAAGTTCGGCTTTGAGGGCCGTTTTAGTTGGAATAATTGAAACCGATCAGGGTGTAAAATGCGACTGAAATCACTTGTTACTGGCCTAGCGGCTATGTTTGCGGCGGCCCCTGCGATTGCGCAGGAAGGTTTGCAAATCATCGGAGTTCCCACTGACAAAGGTCTTGGCTTCCAGCCAGCAGCGACAGAATTGGCGCGCGACCTTCAGTGGTTGGATGGTATGATTCTTTGGATCATCACAGCAATCTCAATCTTTGTGGTTGCGCTATTGGGGATCGTTATCGTGCGCTACAATCGTCGCGCCAATCCAGAGCCAGCCTCATTCACACACAATACACCCATTGAAGTATTGTGGACCGTTGGCCCGATCTTGATCCTATTGTTCATTGGATCGTTCTCTCTTCCAGTGTTGTTTAAACAGCAGGAAATTCCAGAAGGCGAAGTGAACATCAAAGTGACAGGGTACCAGTGGTACTGGGGTTACGAATACACAGATCATGATTTCGCATTCGACAGCTACATGATCGGTCAGCCTGCCACAGTTGGTAACTATGTTCTAACCGACGAAGTTGAAGCGGCCTTGGTTGAAGCGGGTTATTCACGCAACGAATTCCTACTGGCAACAGACACAGCCGTGGTTGTTCCAGTAAACAAAACTGTTGTTATGACCGTGACTGCAGCGGATGTTATCCACTCATGGACAATCCCAGCGTTCGGCGTAAAGCAGGACGGCGTTCCAGGACGTTTGGCGCAGCTTTGGTTCAAGGCTGAAAAGGAAGGCGTATACTTTGGTCAGTGTTCTGAACTATGCGGCAAAGACCACGCATACATGCCAATCACAGTCAAAGTCGTAAGCGAAGAAGCCTACGAAAACTGGCTGAAAGGTGCAAAAGAAGAGTATGCAGGCGCACCTGCTTCATATGCAGTAGCATCTAACTAAGAGACCCTATTCCCCAAGCGCCGGTTGGTGGTTGGGGATCTGTTTGTGTAACGGATAAAGCGACCGAAATGAGCGACGCAAGCCTACATAATGTGACCTACGAAAACGAAGCGCAGTTTGGCGATTATTTCGCATTGCTGAAACCGCGCGTCATGACGTTGGTGGTGTTCACCGCCTTTGTTGGGTTGTTGGCGGCCCCTGTTTCGGTCCATCCATTTGTCGGATTTACCGCGATTTTGTTCATCGCGCTGGGCGGTGGTGCCTCGGGTGCATTGAACATGTGGTATGACGCCGATATCGACGCAGTAATGCGTCGCACGAAGAAACGCCCAATCCCTGCAGGAAAAGTCACCGCGGATGAGGCCAAAGCATTTGGCATCGCGCTTTCTGGCATCTCGGTTGTGATGCTGGGGCTTGCCACCAATTGGTATGCGGCAGGTTTGTTGGCGTTTACGATTTTCTTCTATGTTGTGATCTACACAATGTGGCTTAAGCGTTGGACCCCGCAAAACATCGTCATCGGTGGTGCGGCGGGCGCATTTCCTCCGATGATCGGATGGTTGGCGGCAACGGGTAGCATGTCTATCGAAGCGGTGTTGATGTTTACATTGATCTTTATGTGGACGCCCCCGCATTTCTGGGCATTGGCCCTGTTTATGCGCAACGACTATGACGATGCAGAAGTGCCGATGTTAACGGTGACACATGGACGTCGCGCGACACGCAATCACATTTTGGGCTACACAGTTTTGTTGGCCGTCTTGGCGATTGCCACTGGGTTCACATCAATTGGTGGTATCTTTTATCTAACAGTCGCGATTGTGTTGAATGCGCAGTTCCTATGGGGCGCGATCAAAATTTGGCGCCGTAACGAAGACGCATCAGAGGCCGACAATTTCGTGGTTGAACGCAAATTCTTTAAGCTTTCACTATTGTATCTATTTGCGCATTTCGGTGCGATCCTGTTTGAGGCTGGATTGACCCGCTATGGAATTGAGGTACTGTAATGAACTTCCCAAAAGAACATGAACTGCATCGACGCCGCAAGGGCCGTAACCTTGGCCTTGGGCTTGTGTTGGTTGCATTTGTTGCGATTGTTTTCGGCCTTACTGTCGTTAAAGTATCTGGCGATATTTCAGGTGCTATCGCGGGCGAGGTCGGACGATGAGCGCGATTGATCCCAAGAAAAAGACAGCATTGCAGGCCCTGACGCTTGTAGTTGTCATGGGTGCGCTGGCATGGGCATCTGTGCCGTTTTATGACTGGTTCTGCCGTGTGACTGGATTTGGTGGTGTCACAAACACGGCCGAGGCGGGATCCGATGTGGTTTTGGATCGCACAATTAAAGTACGTTTTGATGCATCGCTTGAACGCGACATGCCATGGGAATTCAAACCCATGCAACGTCAAATGGAAATCAAAATTGGTGAAACGGGTTTGGCGTTTTATGAGGCCTATAACCCACATGATCGCCCGATCGCTGGATCAGCGTCCTATAATGTAACCCCCTACGAAGCGGGTGCATTTTTCACGAAAATTGACTGTTTCTGCTTTGAAGAGCAGGTTTTGCAACCCGGCGAACGTGTGCAAATGCCTGTAACCTTCTTCGTGGACCCGGAACTGGTAGACGACCGTGATGCGAAATATACAAAAGTTATCACATTGTCGTACACCTTTTATGAAATCGATCTGCCCGAAGAGACAGCGCTTGTTTCACCGGATACAGATGAACTAACGAAACTTAACTAAACCTTCCGACGAGGGATCAAAATGGCGCATGTAAAAAATCACGACTATCACATTCTAAACCCATCGCTCTGGCCACTGCTGGGCGCTGTTGCTGCATTTGTAATGCTTTTTGGCGCAACAGTTGCGATGAAAGGCGAAACAACGATCCTAGGCGGAATGATTACCATTTCTGGTCCTTGGATGGGGCTTATCGGCTTTGTTGGCGTTCTTTATGTCATGTTCGGTTGGTGGGCTGACACAGTGACCGAAAACAAAGTGGGCGATCACACGCCCGTTGTTTTGATTGGCCTGCGATATGGTTTCATCCTGTTCATCATGTCAGAGGTTATGTTCTTCTCTGCATGGTTCTGGTCATTCTTTAAACACGCGATGTACCCAATGGGCGAAATGAGCCCGATGGTGGATGGCGTTTGGCCACCTGTTGGCATCGAAACATTTGATCCATGGCACCTACCATTGATCAACACATTGATCCTATTATGTTCAGGTGCTGCGGCAACATGGGCGCACCACGCGATCGCACACGAAGGCAACCGCAAGGACATGATCAATGGTTTGGCAATTGCTGTTGCACTTGGTCTAATCTTCACAGTGTTCCAGGCGTATGAATATCAGCACGCAGCCTTTGGTTTCTCTGGAAACATTTATGGTGCGAACTTCTTTATGGCGACTGGTTTCCACGGCTTCCACGTGATTGTTGGTACGATCTTCTTGTTCATCTGTATGCTACGTGCAATGCGCGGTCACTTTAGTCCAGAACAACACTTGGGCTTTGAAGCGGCGGCATGGTACTGGCACTTTGTTGACGTTGTATGGTTGTTCCTATTCGCAGCAGTCTACGTCTGGGGCGGCTAATCGACCAACATGTTACGCATGTAAATTATGAATGAAAGCGCGCGAAGTCCAACTTCGCGCGTTTCCTACTTGGGGGACAGTGGTGCGGCGCACAATTTTTATTCTGATTATCGGACTGGCAGGGATTGCAGTTTTGCTATCGCTAGGGACATGGCAGGTTCAACGCCTGGCTTGGAAAGAGGGTATTTTGGCCGATATTGATGCGAAAATTTCGGGTACTCCAACCACACTTCCCCCTTCGCCAAGTGAAGAGGCGCACAAATACCTACCTGTCGAAGTTTCAGGACGTTTCTTTGAAACCCGTATTCGTGTGCTGGTAAGCCAGAAATTGATTGGTGCAGGATATCGTATCATTCAACCGTTTCAGACTGCAGATCGTGTCATTCTAGTTGATCGTGGGTTTGTTGAAATTGACCAAATCGAGGATCTGCGAAATGACACGGCGACGGTTCTGGGCAATTTACATTGGCCGGATGAGGTGGATGAATATACCCCTGAACCTGACCTAACGCGGGACATATGGTTTGCACGCGACGTTCCAGCGCTGGCAAAGGCATTAAACACTGATCCTGTCCTGGTGATTGCGCGCGAAATTACCCCCAGCAGTGAAAAAGTTTCGCCGATCCCTATTTCCAGCAGTGGTATTCCCAACGATCATCTGCAATATGCAATTACATGGTTTTCGCTTGCCGCTGTTTGGGCAGGGATGAGCGGCCTTTTCCTATTTGGGACACGCAGAAGAAAGAGTTAAGAGACATGAAATATATCTCAACCCGCGGCAATGCACCGATCCTTAGCTTCGAAGAAGCGATGCTCACGGGCTTGGCACGTGATGGAGGGCTGTATGTACCGAAAACTGTGCCAACTCTTTCTCATGCCGATATCGCTGCGATGGCGGGCAAATCCTATGAAGAGATTGCGTTTCAGGTCATGCGCCCCTTTGTTGGGGATACCTTCACAGATGCGGAATTCATGGACATCATTGCCAAGGCTTATGCAAACTTTGGCCATTCTGCGCGCGCGCCCATGGTTCAGTTGGATAACAACCATTTCTTGTTGGAACTTTTTCACGGTCCAACCCTTGCGTTCAAAGATTTCGCAATGCAGTTGATCGGTCAGTTGTTTCAGGTGGCGCTAAATCGTCGAGGGGATCGTGTCACCATCGTGGGCGCAACCAGTGGCGATACAGGCAGCGCCGCGATTGAGGCGTTTCGCGGTTTGGATGCGGTGGATGTGTTCATCCTTTACCCACACGGGCGCGTGTCAGAGGTACAGCGCCGCCAAATGACAACGCCGACGGAATCCAATGTGCATGCCTTGGCCGTTGGTGGCACCTTTGATGACTGCCAATCTTGCCTAAAGGATATGTTCAACGATTTTGAATTCCGCGATGGTGTGAAACTGGCAGGTGTGAATTCGATCAACTGGGCGCGTGTTTTGGCGCAGGTTGTTTACTATTTCTCATCTGCAGTTCAACTCGGCGCGCCACATCGCAAGATCAGCTTTACCGTGCCAACAGGCAACTTTGGGGACATCTTCGCGGGCTATATTGCCAAACGCATGGGGCTTCCGATTGATCGTTTGGTTGTGGCCACAAACCAAAACGATATTTTGCATCGCTGCCTGAGCACAGGTGAATACCGTATGGGTGATGTGATCCCATCCATCAGCCCGTCGATGGATATTCAGATTAGTTCAAATTTTGAACGCGCTATGTTCGATGCCTATGATCGGGATGGGGCCGCCATTGCCAACGTGATGAATGAATTGAAAACCAACGGCGGCTTTGCTCTGTCGCAGGGTGTTATGGATGTATTGCGCGAACACTTTGAAAGTGGCCGCGTAAGCGAGGCAGAAACATCCGCCGAAATCACCCACAGTCTGGCCGCGCATGCAGAGCTTTTGTGTCCACACAGTGCAATCGGAACGCAGGTTGCGGATCGCCTGCGCGATACGAATACGCCCATGATCACATTGGCCACGGCGCATCCTGCGAAATTCCCTGACGCGGTCGAGGCTGCAACAGGCATTCGCCCCCCTTTACCCCCGCGCATGTCCGACCTATTTGAGCGGGACGAACGCGTGACCCGCGTTGACAACAACCTTGATGCGCTAAAAGCCATTGTAAAAGATCGGATCGCAAATTGAGCATTCAGCACCACACATTGCCCAATGGGTTGCAAATCGTAACTGAGCATATGCCAGCGCTTGAATCCGTGGCACTTGGGGTTTGGGTGATGGCCGGAGGGCGCAACGAAACACAATCCCAAACGGGGATTGCGCACTTTCTGGAACATATGGCATTCAAAGGCACCAGCACACGCAGCGCTGTAAACATTGCCGAAGCGATTGAGGATGTGGGTGGATATATCAACGCCTATACCTCGCGTGAGGCAACAGCCTATTACCTTCGCTTGTTGCGCCAAGATGTGCGTTTAGGCGTCGATATTCTGGCCGATATATTGCGCAACTCTGTCTATGACCCGCGCGAGGTCGAGGTTGAGCGCGGCGTGATCCTTCAAGAGATTGGCCAAACCTTGGATACCCCTGATGACATCATTTTTGATTGGCTTCAGGAAACCGCATATCCCCAACAATCGTTGGGGCGATCAATCCTTGGTCCATCTGATAATGTCGCGCGTTTTGATCGGGATGATTTGATCCAATTTGTGTCGGCACATTACTCACCCGATCGCATGGTTTTTGCCGCCGCAGGTGGGATTGATCACGAGGAACTCTTCCAATTACTGTCCGATGCATTTGGTGATTTGCCCGTCATTCCCGCAAACCAAACGGAAGGCAATGCCCAATTCCACGGCGGCGAATTGCGCCGCGAAAAGGAATTAGAACAGGCGCATTTCACGCTCGCACTTGAGGGGCCAAGTTATCGCGATGACGATATTTATACGGCACAGATTTACTCAATCGCGCTTGGGGGCGGGATGTCATCGCGCCTGTTCCAGGAGGTGCGTGAAAAACGCGGACTGTGTTACACGATCTTTGCCCAAGCTGGCGCCTATAGCGATACAGGCATGACCACGATTTACGCAGGTACATCGGATGCGCAAATCGGGGAATTGGCCAACATCACAATTGATGAGCTAAAGCGCGCGGCAGACACACTAAGCCAAGCAGAGCTGGACCGCGCGCGCGCGCAAATGAAAGCGGGTCTTTTGATGGGGCTAGAAAGCGCATCAAACCGTGCCGAACGTTTGGCCCGTATGGTTCAGATTTGGGGTAAGATTCCTAACCTAGAGGAAACAGTGGCCCGCATCGACGCAGTCAATTTGGACAAACTGCGCACCTATGCGCAATCGGTTGCAAGCAGTGCCAAGATGGCAACCGCCCTATATGGCCCAATCGCGGCCGCACCTGATTTATCTGCACTTGAGGCGCGACGAGCAGCATAATGTTTTTCTTTAAGCGCAAAGTATGGATCGACACCGAACGTTTATACCTGCGCGCGCCTGCTCAAACCGACTATCGTCAATGGTCTGAATTGCGCTATGCCTCAAAGGAATTTTTGACCCCTTGGGAACCCACATGGTCGCCTGATCATTTATCGCGTAAAGCGTTTTCAAATCGGGTCTATTGGTCACAGAAAAATATCAATGGCGGCACGGCCATTCCACTGTTCATGTTCCGCCGTGAAGATGACAAATTGGTGGGGGCGATCACCTTGGATAATATCCGCCACGGCCCTGCGCAAACGGGGACGATGGGATATTGGATTGGCCACACCTATGCGCGCCATGGATACATGACAGAAGCCCTGCGCGCGATGGTCCACTATGCCTTTAGCACAATGGACCTGAGCAGAGTTGAAAGCGCCTGTTTACCCGAAAACGTTGCATCGCGCGGGGTTTTGGAAAAATGTGGCTACAAATATGAAGGTGTCGCACAGGCCTATATCCAAATTAATGGTCGTTGGCGGACCCACGTCCTATATGCAGCCTTACGCGCGGATCGGCGTGGGCGAACAACAGTGGGCATGGCATGAATACCTATTTACCAGCGGATCAAAACTTCTTCGCGATTGCGTCAGATGCAGGATTGTCGCATGTTCTTTTCCCCGTAGAGCCGGGCTATGTCGAAGAACCCCGTGGCCGCTGGAAGGGGCAGGCGGAATATGTCGCGCGTCCCAAATCGACCGAGGATGTGAGCGCCCTTGTCAAACTGTGCCACACCCACCGTGTGGCGATTATTCCTTATGGCGGTGGAACCGGATTGGTGGGTGGGCAGCTTGCCGAAACAGGGGCGGTTTCCCTGATCTTATCCCTTGAAAAGATGACGAAAATTCGCGCCGTTTTTCCCGAAGAAAACGTGATGATCGTGGATGCGGGTGTCATATTGGCTGATATCCAACAGGCGGCCGAAGATGAGGATCGCCTGTTCCCACTGTCTTTGGCTTCGGGCGGCAGCGCGCGCATTGGCGGGTGTCTTGCCACGAACGCAGGGGGTGTGAATGTCCTGCGCTATGGCAACACACGGGATCTGTGTTTGGGCCTAGAAGTTGTCATGGCCGACGGCGCAATTTGGAACGGATTGGGACGTCTGCGCAAGGATAATACAGGCTATGACCTGCGCCATCTCATGATCGGATCCGAAGGAACATTGGGCATTATCACAGGTGCATCGCTAAAACTTGCGCCGCGCCCGCGGGATGTGGGTGTGGCCCTGTTCACCATACCTGATCCAACTGCGGCCCTGTCCCTTTTGGCATTGACACGCAATGAGGTGGGCGAGGCAGTGTCGGCCTTTGAATTGATGTCGAAAATGGGGTTCGATTTCCTGTCCGAAACCATGCCAG
>JAFMKS010000096.1 GCA_017852835.1 Paracoccaceae bacterium | reverse complement strand
AAATCGATGGGAACCACCCAAGGTTCACCGAAAAAATCACAATGACCAATACACCAGAAAAAAACGGCGGTACAGAATAGCCCACCATCGAAATAAATGTCCCCGCCTGATCAAATACAGAATACTGGCGATAGGCCGAATAGATACCGATTGGGATCGCAATAAGAATGCCCACGATGTAGGCGACGCCGACCACCCAAAGGGTCTGTGGAATACGTTGAATGACGATTTCCATCACGGGGCTGCGGGTTTGCCAAGAGACTACACGCAGTTTGCCCTCAGAAAATGTTGTTCCGAAAATATGGTCCATCAAGACCTGTGGTTCGATCCAGAAAAATTGCACAATCCATTTCCAAAAACGAACATGAACGGGTTCACCCAATCCAAGCGCGAGGCGCATTTTTTCCTTCACTTCTTGTGGAACGGTGAGCGGAACCTGCGCCATCGGATCGCCCGGTGCCAATTCTAGCAAAAGAAAAATCACCAAACTGATGAACAAAAGCGTCGGAACGGCCAACATGCTCCGACGGACAGTGAATTGCAGCATCTAATTCCTCAGTTTGCAGATTTCTTTTTGAAAAGATCCGCACACTTTCATGCGCGGATCCAATATTTTAGGGATTACGTTTATTTGATGCGATACCAATCTGCGACATTCCAAAGTTCACTGTCCCAAACATTGAGAACGACACCGCCCAACGAATTTGCGTGCGCAGACAACCGCCCACGGTGTACTAATGGGATCATTGCACCCCCAGTGACTGCCATATCATTTAGCTTGCGACCAATTTCAGCGCGCGCTTCGATACCTGCAGTTGTAGCAAGTTTCGCATATAATTCGTCGTACGCGGGATCACACCAACGCGAAATGTTTTCACCCTGCCACTGTGTGTCAGGTCGCGGTGCTTTATCACAGACCATGTTACCTAGATAGGCTTGTGGGTCAGTCCCATTGAATGTGTTCGCATACATTTCAACGTCTGCGTAAAACTTTTGGTAAGTATCTGGTGATCCTGGGTCACCACCGAAGAAGACGGATGCAGATAGGTTTCTTAATTCTGCGTCGATACCTATTTCACTCCACCACTGTTTGATCAGCGCCTGGAAGTCCTGACGCACCGCATTCGTAGAAGTTTGATAAAGAAGCTTTAACGGCATACCATCCGGCGTTTCACGCACACCATCACCATTAGTATCCTTATATCCTGCTGCATCCAACATTGCGTTCGCACCAGCTATGTCTTGTGTGTCGCAACTTAATGCTTCAGAATTAAACGCTGCAGGCGCAGGAATCCAGTTACAAGTTACCTTACCAGCTTTGCCATATCCGATTTCAACCAGCAATGGGCGATCAATCGCCAATGACATCGCCTTGTACACGGCTGGGTCCTTTAAGAACGGATGAGGCGCCGCCGCCGTTGACCGTGTATTCGCATCTAAATCTGGCGATGGGTTTGTTTGGTTTAACATGATGCGTTCAACCAATGGGCCAAAGCCCGCAACAGGTGTCCCTTTGCCACCCTGTTCCATACGCGCAATCACGTCAGGTGCAAGCTGCAAGTTCCATGCGTAATCGAATTCGCCTGTTTCCATAACCGCACGGCCAGCTGCAGTTGCGTCACCACCGCCCTTGAATGTCAATGATGCAAAGGCTGGCTTTGCAGGATCACGGTAATTGTCGTTTGCAACCATCTGGATCACGTCATTTGGACGGAAATCAGTTACTACAAACGGACCAGTCCCGATTGGACCAAAGTTTTCGGCGGTACATTCAGGTGCCTTGGCACCCATACAATTCTCAAACTGCGCCTTTTGGATAATTGGACTTTCCCCGCCAACAAAGGGGCCGTACGGGAAAGGCATTGGGTTTTCAAACGTCACCTTAACGGTCATATCATCTAGTGCTTCCACGCTAGAAACACCATCAAACTTCGTCAGCTGCGCACAACCACCTTCGGGATGCATGCAATAATCAGCAGTAAATTTCACATCAGCCGCCGTGAATGCGGTCCCATCAGACCACTTAATACCAGGCGCAATTTTCCACGTAATCGATGTCAAATCTGCTGAGACACCACCATTTTCTACAGTTGGAATTTCAACAGCCAAAAATGGAACCATTTCGCCATTTTGATCGTACCGCGCTAGCGGTTCAACAATAAGTGATGCAGACTCGACGTCTTTTGTACCACCCGACAGGAATGGGTTTAAAATCGATGGCGCTTGCCAGTAAATGATGCTGACGTTGCCATCGCTGCCACGTTCCGCAGCAACTGAGGAAGCGATTGCAAAAGATGCAGCCGCGCCCATGAGCAAGGTTTTCGTAAACATTAGTTTCTCCCTAGTAGGACTTTAAGTCTCTGTCTTAGTCACAACGCTATCCTTTTGGGGCACGATTGCCGATAAAGTATGCGCGTGTAATTTCATGCAACACTTACATTCAGTTAAAATCAACATAATTCTTTACGCGCCAAACGATACAAAACCGCAGTAGAGGCATCTAATTTTTGTTGTGCTTACATTTGACATAGGTCGAAATCATGCACTAGCCTGACTTTATTGAGCGGAGAATGAACATGTTGGACACCCCCATAGCATCGATCAAAAACTTGCGGGTTGAGTTTCAAACCAAGGACGGCCCGGTCGTGGGTGTGGAAGATATTTCCTTTGATATCAACGCTGGAGAAACGGTCTGTATCGTGGGTGAATCTGGATCAGGCAAATCCGTAGCTTCCCTATCATTAATGCGTTTGGTTGAATTTGGTGGTGGTGAAATCGCGGGTGGGACGCTTTTGTTTGACCGAAAACAAGGCGCTAAAATGGACCTGGCAAAAGGGAATCAATCCATGATGCGCAGCGTACGCGGTAATGAAATTGGTATGATTTTTCAGGAGCCAATGACCGCCCTAAACCCTGTGTTCACTGTAGGTCGCCAGCTAACTGAAGGCCTAAAACTGCACAAAGGATTGTCGCAAACCCAGGCGGATGCACGTGCACTGGAATTGTTGAAACAGGTCCGCATCCCCGAAGCTGAGCGGCGGCTGAAACAGTATCCGCACGAACTCTCTGGCGGTATGCGCCAACGCGTGGTGATTGCCATGGCGCTCGCCTGTGAACCACGGCTGCTGATCGCAGATGAACCCACAACCGCATTGGATGTCACAATTCAGGCCGAAATTTTGGCCCTGATTAATCGTTTGAAAAGCGAAACAGGGACGGCCGTGATGTTCATCACCCATGACATGGCCGTTGTTGCACAATTGGCGGATCGCGTTGTCGTAATGTATCGCGGCAACAAAGTCGAAGAAGGACCCGTCGAAGAGATTTTCACAAACCCCCAGCATGATTACACCAAGGCACTCTTGGCAGCGGTTCCAAAACTTGGTGAAATGCGTGGCAAAGCGCTGCCCGAACCCATGAAATTATTGGGTCAAGAGCAAAATGACATTGCACCTATTCAAGGGACAGATGAAGTTTTGCTCAGCGTAAAAAACCTGACGACACGTTTTGACGTCAAGGGTGGTTTATTGCGTCGCACCGTTGCACAGGTGCACGCGGTTGAGGATGTGTCGTTTGACCTATGCCGTGGTCAAACGCTGTCACTGGTTGGTGAATCAGGGTGTGGAAAATCGTCCGCAGGACGTTCAATCTTGCGTTTGGTTGAACCACGTAGTGGTGAAATTTTGCTTGATGGCACAGATATCCTTGCGCTGGAAGGCGAGGCATTACGCGATGCCCGCCAAGACATGCAAATGATTTTCCAAGATCCCTTTGCTTCGCTCAACCCACAGATGCAATTGATGGATCAAGTGGCAGAACCGCTACTGAACTTTGGCAATCGATCCAAATCAGAAATCACAGATCGGGTTGAAATGCTGTTTGAGCGCGTCCACCTGCCACGATCATTTCTTCGTCGTTATCCGCATGAATTGTCGGGCGGACAGCGTCAGCGTGTGGCCATTGCACGTGCGCTAGCACTCAATCCGAAATTGATCATCGCAGATGAGGCTGTCTCGGCACTTGATGTATCTGTACAGGCGCAGGTGTTGAACCTGATGATGGAATTGCAGGCCGATCTTGGTCTGTCCTTCCTGTTCATCAGCCACGATATGGCCGTGGTAGAACGTGTCAGCCACCGCGTTGGCGTTATGTATTTAGGCCGCATTGTCGAAATTGGATCACGCCAGCAAGTATTTGAAAACCCTCAACATCCTTATACACAAGCGCTGATGAAGGCGGTTCCAATTGCCGATCCAACAAACCGCAAATCTGAACGTGACTTGAACTTTAAACCGATTCCGTCTCCTATCCATAAAACTGGGTATGTTCCCGAACCTTCTGTTTATGGCGAAGTTGATCCGGGGCATTTGGTTTTAACAACGGATAGCGGATATTAATATGGCAGAAAAACTTACGCCGATCGAAATTTTGGAAAAATTAGTGGCGTTCCCAACAGTTAGTCGCGACACCAACTTGCCGCTTGTCGATTGGGTCGAAGACTATTTGAACAGTCACGACATTGAATGCCATCGCTACTATCACGAAAGCGGGGAAAAGGCGGCGATCATGGCGCATGTCGGACCCGAAATCGAAGGGGGTGTTGTCCTGTCTGGTCACACCGACGTTGTTCCGACCGAAGGCCAACCCTGGACCACCGATCCCTACACGTTGATTGAAAAGGACGGGCTGCTTTATGGACGGGGCAGTTGCGATATGAAAGGGTTTGATGCCCTTTCAATCTGGGCCATGGTCGAGGCGAAAGCGCGCCCACTGACCCGCCCATTGCAATTGGCCCTGAGCTTTGATGAAGAGGTCGGATGCACAGGTGCGCCGCCCATGATCGCGCGGATGCAAGAAATTTTTCCCAA
>JAFMKS010000002.1:74442-99968 GCA_017852835.1 Paracoccaceae bacterium | reverse complement strand
ACCGCGCCACAAATAGCGTTTTTAAAAATGTACTATCAGACATGACCTTTGTTACCGCCAGCGCGGGCAATCATGGTTTATCCGTCGTTGCAGGTGCCAATGCATTTGGCGCCAAAGCGGTGATTTATCTGGCCGAAACAGTCCCCGTCAGTTTCCAAGAAAAGCTGCGTTCAATTGGTGCCGAAGTAGTTGTGGAGGGTGTCGATTACGAGGCCAGCATGTTGGCAGCCGAACAAGCGGCCAAGGAAAATGGATGGTTTTTATTGTCCGATTCCACCTGGCCAGGATATGCGGTTGGTGCAGATGTGATGAAGGGGTATATGCTGTCTGCGAAAGAGATTGTAGAGCAGTGCCCAGAAGCGCCAACACATCTATTTTTGCAAGCGGGCGTTGGCGGATTGGCCGCGGCCATGGCGCTATATCTGCGCGATGCGTATGGCCCAGATTTGCGGATCATTGTTGTTGAACCTGATCGCGCCCCTGCCCTTCAGGCGGCGGTGCAATTGGGCGCCTTGTGTGATGCGGGCGCAGGTGTGTCCAGTATGGGACGACTGGATTGTAAACGGGCCTCTTTGTCCGCACTTGATGCATTGGCCCGACATGCCAACGATTTCACGACCCTGACTGATGAAGATGTAGAAAATCAATTACCAAGATTGTCAGAACTGGGCTTGGACACCAGCCCCTCTGGCGGGGCGGGTTTAGCGGCAGCATTGATTGGTGCGGCACAGGGTGAATTTGGTCTGAACGCGACATCCCGCGTGATGTGTATTGTTTCCGAAGGGGCCGTGAATGACTGATTTTCCACGCGCAGAATACGAAGCACGCCTAGAGGCCGCAAACCGTGCAATGCACATAAACAACCTTGACGCCATATTGTTGGCGAGCGAGGCCGAACTCCGCTATTTCACAGGATTTCGCACACAGTTTTGGCAAAGCCCCACACGCCCATGGTTTGTGATCTTGCGGCGCGATCAAACGCCATTGGCAATCATTCCCGAAATTGGTGCCGAGCTGATGGCACGTTCAGACATCGCCGAGATCGAGGCATGGCCCGCACCGCGCCCGCATGATGACGGCCTATCCCTGTTGAAGGATCGGCTCGCAAATTGTCAGCGCTTGGGTGTCTTAATGGGGCACGAAACCACATTCCGCATGCCATTGCGGGATGTGTTTGAATTACACGCAGCACTGCCTGCGGAATGGATCGATGCGACGGATATCATCCGCGACCTGCGCATGGTGAAGTCAGACCGTGAAATCGCCTATATCCGCCAAATTTGTGGGATCGCAAGCCAAGGATTTGCACGCGTTCCAGAAATCGCAAACGCGGGTCAATCGCTGTCGTCGGTGTTTCGAGAATTCAAACGAATTTTGCTGGAACTGGGCGCAGACGATGTACCCTATTTGGTTGGTGGTGTTGATCATCCATCTTATGATGATGTGATTTCGCCACCCGATGATCGACCCCTGTCCAATGGGCAAATTCTAATGTTGGACACAGGCGCAACACTAAACGGATATTTCTGCGATTTTGATCGCAACTATGCCGTTGGAACGCCAACAGCCTCTGCGCAGCGTGCCCATAGGAAACTATACGATGCAACGGATGCAGCAATGGAAATAGCCCGCCCCGGTGTGCGGGCCTGTGATTTATTTGCCGCCATGGCAAAGTCGATGGACACACAAAATTCCGACGTTGGTCGTTTTGGTCATGGGCTGGGAATGCAACTGACCGAATGGCCATCACTCGCGGCGTGGGACGAAACCATTATTCGGGAAAACATGGTTCTGACCCTAGAGCCAAGTATTGATGTCGATGGGGGCGGGATTATGGTTACCGAAGAAAATATCCTGATCACAGACGCTTCACCCATCCTACTTAGTACGCGCGCGCCCAAAGAACTCCCAGTTCTGTAAGTCGAAAAGAACGACAGAACCCGTCGGAAACGGGCTTGTGCGATTCTGCAGCAATCGTAATGCTGTGACCAAATTAGTCGGAGGCAAAAATGTACCCAATCCATTTTAATGAACTGCCCAACGGTTACGCAGCATTAGAAAACGAACCCGAGTTTGATCCAGCCATTCACTTGGCCCTGGAAAAACCAGAGACGCTCTATTCCTTGTCTGACTTGGGCTACACCGGCGAAACATTGGAAAGTGCCCCTGCGAAATTTGCCGCAACTTCTGTTTTTCGCGTGCTGTCAGCAGAAGGCGCAGAAACGCTTTATCATACGGTGAAACGTTTGGAAGAATTCGCCACATCCAATCCACGCATTGAACGCAATGTGCGTGGTGGCGTTTATCGTTCGAAATTCCTGCGTGATCTATGTTTATCGCCTGATATTACCGAATTTTTATCAGATATCGTTGGCCTAAAGCTTATGCCGCACACAATCCCGCATCAGTTGGGGCATCTGAATTTCAATCCGAAAGATATCGGTAAAAATGTCGATAAATGGCACGTTGATACACTGCGTTTTGATTACGTGATGTTTGTCACCGACCCAACCAAAAATCAGGGTGGGCAATTCCAGTATTTTAAAGGCACCAAAGAAGAGATGGCCGCGTTGAAAAAAGCAGGACAAGAGGTACCCGCAGATCGTGTCATTTCCCCCGCGATGCCAGGACCAGGGTATGCGGTATTGCAACAAGGCAATCTTGTTGTTCATCAGGCCAAGGGGCTAACGGCACCGGGTGAGCGTATCACCATGGTCAACGGATATGTGCCACATGATCCCCGCTTCCCCGACTATTCGCGTTATGATCAGCTGTGTCATGCAGACCCTGAGGATGTTGTAACCACCGAATATTCAAAACATATCGCGGTTCAAGCGAACAGATTTCTTGAACAGAATCTCGTGCAACAAAAATTCGGTGAAAATCCCGCCAATATTGCGCAGGATTTAGAACAAGCTGCGGAAATGTTGCAATTCGCCGCCGCGCAAATTCGCGCAGGCAAAGGCACAATGGAGCATTTTGGGGACTGATCATGGATTACGTGGGATTTGACGGCGAACAATTTCGCAATTTCAGAGATGTCCAGGATGATCGCCCGCTACATATGCTGAACCTTGTTAAATTCCACGAAACAGTCACATATCCCGATGGAACGGTGATGTCGGGGCGGGACGCCTATCGCAATTACGGGCGTGAAAGTGCCCCGATTTTTGCCGCCCTTGGGGGCCGCATTGTTTGGCGTGGTGAACACTTGGCCATGCTGATCGGGCCAAGTGATGAACAATGGGATTTATGTTTCATCGCGGAATATCCAAATCTTGACGCCTTTGTTTCAATGATCAAAAACTCCGATTACCGCAAAGCGATGGAGCATCGTCAGATCGCGGTGAAAACATCCCGACTGATCCGCACAGGCCCGTTAGAACTGGGTGCAAATTTTGCCGACTAGCGGATATTGTGTGAAAAAGCTTGCTATATACGAGTGAACACGATAGACGCCCCACAGCTTAGCGATACTCTTTCCAAACGTCATTGTTAAAATGACAAGGATCTTATAACTTCGACCCTTCCCTTTGTTTTGAGTTTTGCCACGTGGATGATTTCATCTGCGCAGTGCTAGTAACAAAAACAAACCGAAGGCGCGTGATCCAAACCTCACTCGTCCTTATGTACATTCGAGGTCACTTAGTATGACAACATTCCAAGATTTTGCGCTGCCAGAGGCACTGCAGCATAAATTGGATGCATTGGGTTTTGATAAACCCACTCCCGTTCAAGAGCGCGCAATCCCTGCCGCCTTGGAACATCGCGATATATTAGGGTCTGCACAAACAGGAACTGGGAAAACAGCGGCGTTTTCCATTCCACTTCTAACAAAGATTATGAACCACGCGGACGTCTATGGCATCATCGTCACACCTACGCGTGAATTGGCGCTGCAAGTGGATGAACAAATCCGTGCGTTCCTGAGTGCAAAATCCAAAATCCGCTCTGTCGTTTTGATTGGTGGCGCATCAATTGAACGTCAGGTTCAGGCATTGGGCAAAAGGCCAAAGATCGTAGTCGGCACACCTGGCCGTATCATCGACCATTTGGAACGTAAAAGCCTGGATCTTTCAGGGTTTAACTATGTTGTGCTTGATGAAACGGACCGCATGTTGGACATGGGATTTTCCGCACCCATCGCCGAAATTTTTTCGCATGTTTCAAAGGAACGTCAAACACTACTATTCTCTGCGACGCTGCCGAAGAATATCCAAAAAATCTCTGCACAGTATCTGCAAAACCCCGTTCGCATAGAAATGGGTCAGGTGAACAGCGTTGGGGATAACATTGTTCAATCAACACAGTTCGTCAGCAAAGACGGCAAATTTGAAATGCTGGTCGATGCATTGCGAGAACATGATCAAAGCGCAATTGTCTTTATGAACAGCAAGTTCGCCACCGAAAAAATGGCGAAACGTTTGAAATCTGCGGGTATCACCGCAGAGGCCATTCACGGCGATTTGCGCCAAAGCAAACGCGAACGCGTCATTTCAAATTTGCGCGACAATAAATTTCGCGTGCTTGTCGCAACAGATGTAGCCGCGCGTGGCATTGATGTGCCTCATATTCATCAAGTGATCAATTTTGACTTACCACGCCAAACGGAAGATTACATTCACCGCATCGGTAGAACAGGTAGAAATGGCGCGCAGGGGATCGCATTAAACCTAGCGACGCGCGACGATATGGAAAAATTGAATGATATTGAGCGGCTAATTAATCCTAATGCTGCCAAGTCAGCGCACAATCGACCCGCTGGGAAACCTGCACGTAAAAAACCACAGGCTAAGGGACGCTGGCGGAACAAAAAATCAAATCGCGCCCGCGCGGCGTAATTGAAAACAGAGTACAATTCCAAACCATACGGAGAATAAAATGGCAAACGGAACAGTAAAATGGTTTAATGCAACCAAAGGATATGGCTTTATCGCACCTGAAGATGGCAGCGCCGATGTGTTTGTGCACATTCGTCAAGTCGAGCAATCAGGCATGAGCGAACTGCAAGACAACCAGAAAGTCAGCTTTGACGTTGAGACTGGTAACAACGGCAAAAGCCAAGCAACCAACATTCAAGCTGTATAATCGAACAATAATTGTCGACTTAAGAAAGCGCTCAGGGTCACTGGGCGCTTTCTTTTTGCCTGAGTAAAATTTGGTTTGGAGATAGACCCCTCATCGGTTAGGTGATGTCAGAATAGACAAAGACAGGAATGAGCATGCCAACCCGCAGTATTGACCAAATTTTCGACCTGACAAAAAAGGCTCTGATCGCGCATGGTGCTGCCGAATGGCAGTCAGATGAAGTTGCTAAAGCAACCACGCATTCAGAATCCTATGGCAATGTCATATGCGGGCTGCAATATGTGGAAAGTTATTGCATTCAGTTGGCCTCGGGTCGTGTGGATGGGCGTGCCGATCCAATTGTGTCCAAACCGCGCGCATCCGCGGTTTTGTCTGATGCTCAGTTAGGTTTCGCACAACCAGCATTTGCCAAAGGATTGGAAACCGCCTGCAAAGTTGCGCGTGAAACTGGCATTGCGCTTTACTCTGTTAGCAACAGTCACACATGCACATCCTTGGGCTATTTCACGGAACAGATCGCCACCCATGGTTTGATCGGTCTGGGATTCACGAACGCATCACCTGTGGTTGCGGCACCGGGGGGTAAATCACGCGTTATAGGAACAAATCCAATTGCCTGTTCCGTTCCAGACGGGCAAGGCGGCATGGCCATGCATTTTGACTTTTCAACATCTGCAGTGGCCTTGGGCAAAATCACTATGGCGAAATACGCGGGTGAAAAAATTCCATTTGGCTGGGCAGTCGACGAAAATGGCAACCCCACCGACGATCCAGCGGCCGCCTTGAAAGGATCCCTATGCAGTGCGGGCGGCTACAAAGGTTGGGGTTTTGGTCTGTTGGTGGAACTGATGGCATCGGCGATGACCGGGTCCGTTAATTCATTGGATGTTGGTGGCCTAAAATTGGCAGATGGCCCGCCCCACCGCTTGGGCCAAACCTATATCATTATGGATACCACAACCTTTGGTGATAAATTTGGGGAACGATTCCAAAGACTAGCGGATGCGATTGCAGAAGATGAAGGCGCACGCATTCCAGGGGCACAACGTGATCCAATGACAAGCGTGCACGTCGATGACGCGTTATGGCAAAAAATCACTGATTTGGGCAATAAAACCTAATCATTGTCGGACGCACCTGCGCCCGCACCTGACATGCGCGATGCTTCGGTTTCTGGCACATAAGTACGTGAGCCCAGCTTGTCCAACTGCGCAAGCGTTTCCATGGATGTCTGAAATCTGCATGTCTTGTGCTTACGTGGGGGATCATTGTGTATGAGCGCACCAGCCTCGATCACAACATGACCGATAGGTAATGAACCCAACTGTTCGATGTGGCTACCCAAATCACTTGTCACATCAATTCGCAGTCCATTGGACTTTTCGCAAAGAAACAATCTATGTCCAACCAGATCAGCCGCTTGACGCAAAAAGGGTATCAGCAGGACTGGCATACGAATAAGACCCAAATCACCCCCCAGTTGCGCCTCGCTGTTTGGAAGCGGCGCGTGATCCATCACAGTCGCCCCAATCGTGATAGGGCAGTTTTCTGTGGAAGAAGCGTTAAATGCGCGGTCAAACCATGAAAGCGAATCATCACCAAATTGCCCGAGTTGGCAAAGGGCCCAACCCGCCTCTTCTGCCAACCCCCAACTTAGGCCAAAACCACGCGCAGCTTTCACAACAATCGCGGTCGCTTCACCTTGGGAAAGGGAGACACTCACGTTTGGTATTCCTGAACCAGTTGATAGGGGAACGGCATGTCTTGAAAAAGGCTAATGCGAACCCATTTGTCGGAACGCGGATCAAAACGCGATGCGCCAAAAAACGCCAATTTGCAGCGCATCATGTCGATGGGAAGTGTATCTTTGCCCACCAGATTGTCCTGAATTTCACCATAGGGATTAGATAGCGCCTGCTGCACACGTTTAACCGCCAGTCTGTGTTCAGGGAGGCGCATAAGAACCGCCGCAATGGGATCAGAGTTGTTCCAAGTTTCCAGATCACGGGACAAATCAGAAATTAAACGTGCAATGCCAAGTGGTTGCTCCAACTCATGGCCTTCATCAATGCCAACACGGCCTATGCGAGGTTCCAATTTTTCTTCTGAAACATACCAAAATAGCGCGTTTTCGTCTTTATCTTGGAAATCGGTCGACACGGCCCAGTTGAAATGTTCGCTTAAGATTTCTTTCATCTCAGCGACTGACATTGCGCCATCAATTTTATTATCCTTACCCAGCGCAGTGGATAAATCTGACGCCAGATCATCAATGATGCGTCCATGTGGCTCTAACAAAAGTGAAAGTAACGCTTCTTGCCCTTCGTTCGACAGATGCTGTTCACCCCAACGCCACAGGTGATCCCATGGCATTTTCGTGTCCCAATCAAAAGTGTGCACATGGGTATCAAGCATGGACAAATCATTTCGCAGGTCTGCCAATCGCGTAACCTGTAACGGATGCGATGTATTCCACAATTGTGCGTTTTCGATGGCTGCTGTCAGTGCCGACAAAAAACCTGTTTTGGCTTCCTGATCATATGCGTTCAGCGACCGCACCCTTGCCAATGCGGTTTCGCGTGTCGTGATCCATGCGTTTACTAAATCCGGGTGGCGCACCAAAAATGGAGCCATACCTAAACCCGTTGAATTCCCAACACCCAATCGACGTGCAAGCATTGGATCAAGTTCGACCGCGCGCTCTGCGCCCGCGCATTTCGCCATGTGGTTGACAATATCAATTGCAAACCAACGAATAAGCCAAACAGTCAACATTTCCGCCTGAAACGGTGCCTGCAATTCTTCGCGATGCTGGATTGCGGAATAATCCACTGCGCCAAATTTCCCAGATCCATAAACAGCGGTTGTACGCATCAAATATCCAACGTCGAACAATTTTTCTGCGTCTGGCTGAATACCTTGGCTGAGCGTATCGACAACGTAGTTGAACAATCGCACAGAACGGTTTGCACGCGACAAACAAATTTCTTTCTCGGAAATTCGCCCTGCCTCTTGATGCGGGACGTTTTGGGATAGTCGATGAATATCGACTTCGGTTGGGACACCGTCAAACAATGTAAATGTCGCGTCCCAAGCAGTGGCAATTACACGATCAGTGCGATCCTCGTCAGGTAAATCATGCGCGAACGCAATAAGGCTATATGTACGTTCGGGGCCACGTGCCTGATACACTGCATGGCCAACGCCCTTGTCATCCACGTTCCATTCGGTTCGCGTGAATTGCCAATTTTCCCTTTGCGCACGACGCAGCAGTATACGCAAAAAAGACAATCGCATGGGATGCGCGGCACCCATTCTATCCAATCGCATCACAGAGGCCGGTGTGCGAAGCGCCACAGTATGTGTTTCTGAATGATCAATCTGCTGCGTCATGCTTAAACCCTATCCCAATGGGCCAAAGTTGTTTTCAAAGAAACGATACCAATTATCGCCCATGACGCCATCAATTTCTGATGGTGCCATGCCCAAGTTAGATAGTGCGTTTCTGATATTTCCAAAGTCTCGATTATCTTTGAACCAGTCTGGCATGGGTGGAAACCCGGGTTTATCGGCGCTGCCCTCACCATAATCTATGGATTTTGTCCAACGCCCCACACGCATCCATTCAACGATGCTGTCGGGTTGATCCTGACATAAATCCGTACCAATGCCGATGTTTTCCGCGCCCATCAGGTCCGCAGTGCGCGCAATCATTTCACAAAAGGATGTGATCGAACAGTCGCTGCCATTTTCAAGGTGATGGGGATAAAGAGAAAATCCCAACATACCGCCCGACTGCCCAAGTGCGCGCAGAACATCATCCGATTTATTGCGCAGTGCAGAATGCCAAAAGGCTGGATTTGCGTGGGTTATGGCAATGGGACGTGACGAATATTCAATCGCCTCAAGCGTCGAACGCTCCGCCGAATGGCTCATGTCCACAACCAACCCAACGCGGTTCATTTCGCGCACGACTTCCTTACCCATGCGCGTCAGGCCCATGTCTTCCTGTTCATAACACCCAGTCGCAAGCAATGATTGGTTGTTGTAGGTTAATTGCATGAACCGCAAACCCAGGGTGTGCAGCACCTCGACCAAACCGATATCGTCTTCGATACAGCTAGGATTTTGGGATCCGAAAAAGATCGCAGTGCGGTTGGTATCGCGTGCGGTTTTTACGCAGGCTGCAGTGCGCCCATGAAAAATAAGATCGGGATATTGTTCAAACCACCGATTCCAGCGTTCAATATTGTGCACAGTTTCGCGGAAGTTTTCATGATAGGTGATCGTAACGTGAACCGCGTCCACTGCACCCGTACGCATTTCCTTGAATATTTTTTCGGACCAGTTTGCGTACTGTAATCCGTCGATCATATAGGCCATAACGTTTTCCCCAATCTGAACAGCCGTACGTTAGCCGTGTTTTTGCAAGGTGCAAGACTATTAAGAGCAAACCTAAGTATTGATTATTTATGAAATATAACATTTCATTACGCAGACGTCTTACAAACAAAGCCTAGGTTTCGTGATGCCAACTGCCCCGAGTGATCCTACCATCCAAGTCAAAGATATGACGATAAACCCTTATCCTGTTTATCGACGATTACGGGCAGAGGCACCTGTGATGTTTGCTCCTGCGTTGAACCGTACCCTGATAACTAAGGCGGTAGATACGCGCGCAATCAAAGATAACCCCGCGCTATTCAGTTCAAATGACCCTACGACACCGATGGAAAGGGCATTTGAAGCCCATACTCTGATGCGCAAAGATGATGATGCACATCTGCGTGAACGAAATGCGATGATGCCCACATTTGCCCCCAAGTATATCAAAAATCACTGGCTGCCGATGTACGAAAAACTAGCCGATGAATACTTGGACCGCCTGCCGAAAGGAGAAGTGATAGATCTTTTCCCAGCGCTTGCTGGTCCGATCGCGGCAAAAATGTTGGGCGAAATGATGGGTATTCCAAACGCCACCGACGAAGAACTGCAACGTTGGTCACAAGCCTTGATTGATGGAGCCGGCAACTTTGGCTATTTCGATGAACCGTTTGCCCGCGCAGCGCAGGCAAATATTGAAATCAATAACTGTATCCGCTCGAACGAGGATCGCCTGCGTGCCGATCCGGATCCATCCGCGCTGTCAATGATGATCAATGTTGATGAACCAATTGAATATTCCCAAATTATTGCAAATATCAAAATCGCTATCGGTGGCGGCATTAATGAACCGCGCGATGCGCTTCTTACAATTTTGTATGGATTGCTGACAAACCCAGATCAACTTGAGCATATTCGCGGAACAGAAAACTGGGAGCTTGCCTTTCAAGAAGGCGTACGTTGGGTCGCCCCAATTCAAGTCAGTGGCCGTGTCGCAAGAGATGATACAATGATCCAAGGTATCGACATTCCAAAAGGCACAATTTTCATGGTGTGTCAGGCGTCGGCAAATCATGATGAGGACGTATTCCAGGATGGACACGAATATAACGTGTTTCGCAAATCGGCCCCACATCAAAGCTTTGGCAGCGGTCCGCACCACTGTATGGGCATGCATATCGCACGTCTTACGGTTGCCGGAATTCTTTTGCCAAAAATGTTCGAAAGATTCCCAAATATGCGGCTAGAAGATCCCGCAGCCGTGAATTGGCGCGGTTTTGGTTTCAGAGGTCCAATCAATCTACCTATCAGATTACATTGATAAAATTCCAATTTAAGGGGCAGAATTCTTTGTCGCAGAAAAGATAGTGACAAAGATATTGTTATGTTTCATATTCATCTCTAGTTTGACCGTTCACCTGCACAATTAAACGTGAAAACGGTCGTAGGTTATGTTTGGGAGGAAACACAATGTACACACGTAAGAACTTTCTTGGACTGATGAGCGGAGCAGCACTTGCTGTTGTTGCAGCAGGCGCTGCGGTCGCTCAGGAAGTCACACTAAAGCTTGAGCACTTTCTACCAGCTGGCGCAAATGTGCCCGTTGAAATTCTGGACGTTTGGGCGAACAACCTTGAGCGCAACTCAAACGGTCGTATCAAAATTGAACGTTATGCAACTATGTCACTCGGCGGGACGCCCCCTGAATTGATCGACCACGTTCAAGACGGGATCGTTGATATCGGTTGGGTTGTTGTTGGTTACACACCAGGCCGCTATCCAACAACGGAAGTGTTTGAATTGCCGTTCATGGTAGAGGATGCAGATGCCGCGTCATACGCATTCTGGAAAATGCACGAACGCCACATGAAAGACAGCGAAACCAAAGACCTAAAAATGCTCGGAACTTGGGTACACGGTCCTGGTATGTTCCACACGGCCGACCCAGTTGAATCACCCGCTGACCTAGACGGTATGAAAATTCGCGGTGGATCACGCTTGGTGAATGACCTTCTGACACGTGTTGGCGCTACACCTGTCGGTATGCCTGTACCCGCAGTTGCTGAAGCACTATCAAAAGGGGTTATCGATGGAACAACAATCCCCTGGGAAGTTTCCGCTGCGCTTAAGGTTCCAGAGCTTGTGGAAAACCACACACAGTTTGAAGGACCAGCTCTTTACACTTTGACTTTCTTCCTTGCTATGAACAAGGCAAAGTTTGACAGCCTACCAGCAGATATTCAGGAAATGATCGACAATCATTCTGGTTTGATGTTCTCAATCTTTGCCGGCGCAACGCAGCAGGATGCGGATTGGCAGGCCCGCGCGGTTGCGGAGGAATTAGGAAACAACATCATCACAGTAACGGATACTTCCGAATGGCGTGATTTGGTGAACCCGATCTATGACACATGGATTGCTGATATGAATGCACAAGGCAAAGACGGTCAGGCCTTGATCGACGAAGCACGTGCATTAATGGCTGAATATTCAGCTAACTAATCTAAAACCGAACTCTCGGGCCGCTGGTGATGACTGGTGGCCCGTGCGCTATTTTAGAACCAGGGGGCGCCTTTGCACCGCTTTTTCTTATCTCTCTCGAAATTCATGGCAATCCTTGGCGGTCTTGTGCTTTCCGCACTTATTTTGCTGATTTGCGTATCGATCGTTGGGCGTACAATCGGAATTGGACCAATCAACGGAGACTATGAATTGGTTGAGGCGGGCATCGCGTTTTCAATATTTGCCTTTCTTCCGCTGACGCAAATTACAGCTGGCCATGCGACGGTCGACATTTTCACAAACTCTTTACCTCCTAAAATTCAGCGGCTTTTGTTGGCGGTAATCGAAATTTTCTTTGCAGGAATGTTGATCATGGTAGCGTGGCAACTCCGCGAAGGGATGTTTGACAAACTGGAACGCGGACAAACAACATTCCTTCTTCAATTCCCTGTTTGGTGGGCCTACGCCCTTAGCGTTTTTGGCGCATTTGCCGCCGCAATCGTTGCAACCTACACAGCATTCGCTCGCATTTTTGAAGCATTAACAGGTGTCGAAATTCTTGAAGCAGAGGGGGCGGAACATTGAGCAACCTTGAAATCGGTCTTTATTCGTTCCCGATCCTGTTATTCTTGATTTTCCTGCGAGTCCCAATTGGTTTAGCCATGTTCTCAACGGGCTTTGTTGGGCTGTCGATCGTAACAGGCGCGCCTGATATTCCTCTGGCTAAAATGAAATCAGAAGCGTTCACGACGTTTTCAAGCTACTCGCTTTCGATTGTGCCGATGTTCTTGCTTATGGGACATTTTGCAACACTTGGTGGAATGAGTCAGGCATTGTTTAAAGCGGCAGAAGGGTGGTTGGGCCATCGCAAGGGTGGTGTTGCCATGGCCGCCGTTGGCGCATGTGCTGGATTTGGGGCGATATGCGGATCATCTCTTGCAACTGCCGCCACGATGAGCCGTGTGGCCCTGCCCGAAATGAAGCGTTACGGCTATGCTGGCGGGTTTTCAACAGCAACTCTTGCTGCTGGCGGCACGCTTGGCATCTTAATCCCACCATCTGTTGTGCTGGTCATCTACGCCATCTTGACCGAACAAAATATCGCAAAACTGTTTCTTGCCGCCTTCGTGCCAGGGATCTTGGCCGCAATTGGATATGTGATTGTCATATCAATCTATGTTCGGCTTTATCCCGACTCTGCGGGCGTTCGTGAACGCGTGCCTTACCTTCAGCGCTTCAAAGATCTAACAGCAGTTTGGCCAGTACTGCTTGTTTTTGTCGCTGTTGTCGGAGGTATTTACGGCGGTATTTTCACACCGACTGAAGGGGCCGCTGTTGGAGCATTGGGTACTGGTTTGATCGCCTATTTCAACGGTGGTCTAACACGTACCTCTCTGGTCGAGAGCTTCACAGTCACCGCACGTTCCACTGCCATGATCTTTTTGATCGTGCTCGGTGCTGGATTTTACAACGGGTTCTTGGCACTGACACAAGTTCCACAGGAAATTGCAGAATGGGTTGTTGGGATGGGGTTCAACCCATGGATGGTCCTTGTCCTGATTTTGGTGTTTTACCTACTCCTTGGCTGTTTAATGGACAGCTTGTCGATGATTTTGCTGACGATCCCAATCTTCTTCCCTGTGATTACAGCGCTTGATTTTAACTTTACCTCGTTGGCGGAATTGCAAGCAATGAAGGCAATGGCCGTGATCAACAGTGGCGCAATCCCTGAGGCAGTTACCGGGGACATGTTGGCAAACATCAAAACTGCGATCGCAAACGGTGCCGAGCTGACACGTGATCAAATGCGCGCACTTGATATCCGCATGAGCAAAGGTATGGCGCGTCGCATAGAGTCCGAACAAGTTGCGATCTGGTTTGGCATTCTGGTGTTGATCGTTGTCGAGGTTGGTCTGATCACACCTCCTGTTGGGATGAACCTGTTCATCATCAATGCAATGGACCGAAAAACACCAATGATCGAAACATATAAGGCCGTAATCCTGTTCGTCGCATCCGATTTAGTTCGGGTCGCACTCTTGGTGGCCTTTCCCGCGATCACGCTGTTCTTGGTGCAATGGTAGCAGAAGGTGTATGCATTATTTTGCCTAAATTGCAGCTTTACTGCACTTTTTAGGCAAAATTTTTCCAGATACGCGATTTGACGCGTCTAGCATAATGAAAAAAATCATCATTCAATGATGAGAAACGCACCAAAGTGCGATGCTAGGGAGATACGAAATGAATGGCAATGCTGCTGTATATTTTGTAGACCGTCATATTGACGAAGGACGCGCCGACAAGCCTGCGTTCGTAGAAGTCGACGGCGCAAAAAGATCAATATCATATGGTGATTTAGCGCATCAAAGCGCACTCTTCGCAGGCGCACTTAGCCGTGCAGATATTCGACGCGACGAACGCATGGCCATGATCGTTCTGGATCAAATTGAATTTCCAATCGCTTTTTGGGGTGCGCTAAAAGCGGGTGTTACACCGATTCCATTAAATACGCTTTTGTCTACAGAGATTTACAACGGCATTTTGAAAGACAGCAGGCCATCTTGCGTCATGGTGTCCAAGGAACTGTGGAATACCGTTTCGCCTGCGCTGGCTGACATCGATTGTATTCGCCATATAGTCGTAATCGGTGATACGCCAGAGAACACAACAAATTTCGATAGCTTCGTCGAAAGTGCGCATGCGCTGACACCGATTGAGGCAAGCGGTGATGAATTAGCGTTTTGGCTTTATTCGTCAGGATCGACAGGATTGCCAAAAGGCGTGCGACATTTACATGGCAGCTTGCAAGCGACATCAGATACGTTTGGCCAAAAAGTCTTGGGCATAAAAGAAGATGATGTCGTTTATTCGGCGGCAAAATTGTTCTTCGCCTACGGACTCGGGAACGCGATGAGTTTCCCGATGTCGGTCGGAGCAACAACCCTTCTGTTTGCGAACCGTCCTACACCCGATGCGGTCACTGATATAATAGAAAACCAAAAACCGACTATTTTCTGTGGCGTCCCAACACTGTTTGCTGCGTTGCTTGCTTATCAAGATCAACGATCAGAAAACATTGATCATAATTTGCGTATCAACACCTCCGCGGGCGAGGCCTTACCAAGAGAGGTTGGCGAACGTTGGAACGCGATTACGGGGACAGATATCGTTGACGGTGTTGGCTCAACTGAAATGCTTCATATCTTTCTGTCCAACCGACCTGATGACTTGGTATATGGAACATCCGGCACGGCTGTTCCCGGATATACAGTAAGATTGGTCGACGAAGTTGGAAACGATTGCGCGGTGGGTGAAATTGGTGAATTGATCGTTAATGGACCATCTTCCGCTGAAAGCTATTGGAACAGAAGAGAAAAATCTAAATCTACATTTGAAGGCCATTGGACAAGAACTGGCGATAAATACGAACAGACCTCTGAAGGTCGCTATATTTACTGCGGACGCACCGATGACATGTTCAAAGTATCAGGAATTTGGTTGTCACCATTTGAGGTAGAGCAAGCCATTGTCGAGCACACAGCCGTTTTGGAGGCTGCCGTCGTCCCATATCGAGATGATGATGATTTGGAAAAACCGCAAGCTTTTATCGTTTTAAAAACAGGTAAAACAGAAGAAGATGTCAGCAATATAAAAGAGATGGTGCAAGAAAAAATCGGCAAGTGGAAATACCCACGAAAGATCACGATCGTTCCTGACCTGCCCAAAACAGCAACAGGAAAAATTCAACGATTTAAGTTACGTAATTAAGTGCGATGGATTGGTGCGAACGCGGGTTTCTGACGATTGATGATGTGCAACTGGAATACAGTTGTAGCGGTCCGCCACCTTCCGATGCACCGACTGTAATATTGTTACACGAAGGACTGGGTAGCGTCGATTTGTGGCGCGATTTTCCCGAACAGCTGTCCAAAACACTTGGTTGTGGCGTGTTTTCATATTCCAGACAAGGCTATGGCGCATCTGATCCAGTGCCACTACCGCGCCCTTTGAACTACATGACGCTCGAGGCGATCAATGTTCTACCAAAGATCGTTGAACACCTGTCACCAACCCAATTTCAACTGATCGGGCACAGTGACGGGGCAACAATCGCTGCGATTTATGCAGGTGACCTCGGACACGATAAACTAAGCGGTGTCACTCTAATCGCGCCGCACTTTTTTACTGAGGATATGGGCATCACCCAGATCAAGGCTGCTAGACATGTATTTGAAACAACTGATCTGCCAGAAAAACTGGGGAAGTATCATCGGGATGCAGAAAATGCATTTTACGGTTGGAACCAAAGCTGGCTACACCCAGATTTTCGTTCATGGGATGTTCAGGGCGTAATTGGAAAAATCACCACGCCCATTCTGGCCATTCAAGGGATGGAAGATCAATACGGAACGCTTCAGCAAATTGAATCGATAAAGGCACGTGCGCGCGTATCTGTGAGCGTGAAAATATTGCAGGATTGCAAACATAGTCCGCACTTGGAACATCCCACAAAAGTCTTGGACACGATCAAAACGTTTTCCGAAGCATTTAGGTAGGATGCAATGCGGCACGCGTTACCCCCACATGCCTACATCCCAGGTCAAACTCCTCGTCATCAAGAAACGCAATTTGATGAAATCATTTCATCAATCCCAAGCGCTATCAATTTTGAAACGCTGCAAACCTTGCCTGCGTTTCAAGCAGCTTTGAACTTTATGCAACATGGCTTTCACTGGGAGGCACATGAAATCTTGGAAGCGATCTGGATGAAGACTGCTCAGAATTCTATCGAACGTTTATTCACACAATGCATTATTCATTTGGCAAACGCGAACCTAAAACACGTCATGAAACGTGAGACAGCAACTCAGAAAATCATGACGCAAGCCAACGCTCTATCTAATGAAATTAGTCTGCGAGCCCCAAATTCTGTCGTCCACTTAGAAATTCAAAAATTATTTTTGAAATATGCATTATAATGCAAATTAATTGTTATTTTTTGATTTTTTAACGATATATTGCAACGTTCAGGTTTACCGCTCATCGCTATGTTTTAGGTTAGTTCCAAGAAATAAAGGAACTCTGATATGTCAAAGATCATCGATTTTCGTGTTGATCCCAACAATTACCGCCATTGGCGTGTTGATTACGATGGTGCGATCGCAAATTTGTATATGGATGTTGACGAGGACGGCGGTCTATTCGATGGCTATCAACTGAAACTGAATTCATACGATTTGGGCGTCGACATTGAGCTTAACGACATAGTCCAACGGATGCGTTTTGAACATCCGGAAGTAAAAGTGGTTGTAATGCGCTCAGCAAAGGACAAAGTGTTCTGCGCAGGAGCCAATATTCGGATGTTGGGCGGGGCCGCGCACAGTCACAAGGTGAACTTCTGCAAATTCACGAATGAAACCCGAAATGCATATGAAGCCGCCGAGGAAGAAAGCGGCCAAAAATACATCGCAGCGGTCAAGGGGGCCTGCGCAGGAGGTGGATACGAACTCGCGCTTGCGTGCAACCACATCATGCTTACCGATGATTCTCAATCCAGTGTTGCACTACCAGAGGTGCCTTTATTGGCGGTATTGCCCGGCACAGGCGGGCTTACGCGTGTCACTGACAAACGCAAAGTACGCCGCGATTTGGCCGATATTTTTTGCGCAACGGAAGAAGGCGTCAAAGGCAAGCGCGCCAAAGATTGGAAACTGGTCGATGATGTTTTCAAAAATAGCGTTTTCGATGAAAAGGTTGTGGAACGCGCAAACGAATTTGTGGCTGCGTCTTCAAAATCTGAAGTAAATGCGGGCGTCAAATTGAACCCATTACAACGACAGATTGATGAAAACGGAAGCGTTGCCTACAGCTGCGTCGAAGTAACCATTGATCGCGAAGGCCGCACTGCAACGGTTACCTTAAATGGTCCTGACCAGCCCGCGCCCAAAACGATGGACGATTTCCAAGCGCAAGGCGATCAAGCCTATCTGTTGCGCCTCGCAAGAGAATTTGAGGATGCTATCCTTCATCTGCGCCTGAACGAAATGGACATCGGCTTGTGGGTCATTCGCACCCAAGGCGATCCCGAATTGTTATTGCAACACGAAGAGCTGCTGGCAGAGAACGCGGACCATTGGCTTGCGAATGAAGTGCGCCACTATTGGAAACGCACGTTGAAGCGGGTTGATGTCACCTCTCGCTCGCTCATGGCACAGGTGGAACATGGATCATGTTTTGCGGGTGTTTTAGCGGAATTGCTATGGGCTGTTGATCGCAGTTACATGATGGAAGATGAATTTGAGGGGGATAATCGCCCGATCGCCACAATTACATTATCGAATGATAATTTTGGCACCTATCCGATGGGTAACGGACTAAGCCGCTTGGAAACCCGCTTTTTGGATGAAGCAGAACGCATAGAAGCGCTGAAAACCCACATCGGTGAACCGATGCAGGCCGACGACGCAAGCGAACACGGTCTTGTCACGATGATATTAGACGATATCGATTGGGAGGATGAAATCCGCATCTTCCTAGAAGAACGCGCAAGCTTTTCTCCTGACGCGATGACCGGGATGGAGGCAAATTTACGCTTTGCAGGCCCGGAAACCATGGAAACGCGCATTTTTGGTCGCCTAACAGCGTGGCAAAACTGGATATTCAATCGCCCCAATGCAGTCGGTGATGACGGCGCATTGCAGCGATACGGAACTGGACTACGTGGAAACTACAACATGGAACGGGTCTGAGACCCCTGAAATTGATTTCGGAGTAAGAAATGCTTGATCTAATCAACGTAAGTTACGACACACAAATTCCAAACAATGTTGGTCTTAGCCAAGATCGCAAAGTTTTAAAGGCGCTTGAAAAATGGCACCCAGGCTACTTGGATTGGTGGAACCGCCTGATCCCCCAAAATTTCCAAGAATCCATGGTGTATTTGCGCACTGCCGTCTCCGTCGATCCCAAAGGATGGGCAAAGTTTGATTATGTCAAAATGCCTGAATACCGCTGGGGTGTTTTGTTGGCACCACAAGCAGAGGGCCGTTTGATCCCATGCGGCGAACACGCTGGCCAGCCTGCCTGGCAAGAGGTTCCAGGTGAATACCGTAACATGTTGAAGCGCCTGATCGTCATTCAGGGCGATACCGAGCCTGGATCGGTTGAACAGCAACGCTTTTTGGGGCTAACCGCGCCATCGCTATACGACATGCGCAACTTGTTCCAAGTGAACGTAGAAGAAGGCCGCCACCTGTGGGCGATGGTTTATTTGTTGCAGAAGTATTTCGGTAAGGATGGCCGCGAGGAAGCAGATGAAATGCTGATCCGCTCATCAGGTTCTGACGAAGCCCCACGCATGCTGGGCGCCTTTAACGAGGAAACGCCAGATTGGTTATCGTTCTTTATGTTCACATATTTCACTGACCGCGATGGCAAAATGCAGCTGGAGTCATTGGCGCAATCGGGCTTTGACCCACTCAGCCGCACCTGCCGTTTCATGTTAACCGAAGAAGCACACCACATGTTCGTCGGTGAAACGGGTGTGGGACGTATTATTCAACGTACATGCGAAGCGATGAATGAAGCAGGCATCACAGACCCATATGCGATCGGACGTATTCGTGACCTTGGTGTTATCGACCTGCCGACTATCCAGAAAAAGCTAAACCTGCATTACACGCTTTCACTGGATCTATTTGGTCAAGAAGTTTCGACAAATGCCGCCAACGCCTTTAACGCTGGGATCAAGGGGCGGTATATGGAACATCGCATTGACGACGATCACCAACTACAAAGCGACACTTATGGTGTGAAGAGCATTGTAAACGGTGCCATCGTGGATCAGGAAGTTCCTGCGCTGACCGCAATCAATATGCGTCTGCGTGACGACTATGTGCGTGATGCATCTGGTGGCGTGGGGCGCTGGAATAAGATCATTCAAAAGACCGGGATCGAATTCCAATTGTCCTTGCCGCACGAGGCATTTCATCGTCAAATCGGTATCTTTGCTTCGATCAAGGCAAACCCAGAAGGCAATATCATTTCAGATTCTGAGTGGAACGCGAATGTCGATAAATGGCTGCCAACCAAAGAAGACGGTGCATTTATTCAATCGCTTATGGTGCCATGTTATGAACCTGGAAAATTCGCAGGCTGGATCGCGCCACCCAAGGTTGGGATCGATAATAAACCAGGCGACTTTGAGTATGTAAAACTGCATATGGCCTAATGCTTTGGGCGGGGGACCACCCCCGCCTTTCTATCTTTTGATCCTTGTTCCCAAAGGTTGCGCTATGACAAAACCAATCCGACAGCACCTAATTGACCCTGAAATCTGTATTCGATGCTACACATGTGAGATGACCTGCCCAATTCAGGCAATCCACCACAATGATGACAATGTCGTGGTCGATGCTGAGGCCTGTAATTTTTGTATGGATTGCATTCCCGTTTGCCCCACCGGATCTATTGATGAATGGCGCGTCGTACATGAACCATATTCTATGGAAGAACAATTTGAATGGATGGAGCTGCCAGAACAAGAGGACATCCAAGAAAGTGCCGATAACCCGTCGGATGAAGCAATTGATGATGCCGTCGCAGCACTTTTAGCCGAGGCACACAAAGGCTCAGGCGGTCGACCCGTTGCACCAAAATCTGCGGCAAAGCCATCAATCAATCTGCATAACCTTGGGAAACCCGCTGTTGCAAAAGTCACTGGCAACATTTCGTTAACCAATGATCCCGACCATGACGTGCGTCATATTATTTTGGATCTTGGCCAAACACCGTTCCCGGTGCTTGAGGGGCAATCCATCGGGGTTATCGCGCCCGGGACAAACGATGCAGGCCAAGATCACCTGCCCCGTCTCTACTCCGTATCTTCACCACGTGATGGTGAACGTCAAAATTATAACAACCTATCCCTTACCGTAAAGCGTGAAGCGAACGGTGTATGCTCTAACTACCTTTGTGACCTATCGGTAGGTGATGAAGTACGCGTCACTGGACCGTTTGGTGCAACTTTCCTATTGCCCGATGATCCAAATGCACGTTTGTTGATGATCTGCACAGGTACTGGGTCCGCACCGATGCGCGCGTTTACAATGCGTCGTCAACGCGCAATTGGTGAAAAATCTGGCGGCATGGTTATGTTTTTTGGTGCAAGAACAGCCGACAGCCTGCCGTATTTTGGGCCGCTGAAAAAGGTACCAGAAAATATTCTAGAGCAGCATCTGGTTTTTTCCCGCGATGGTGAAAAGGAATACGTTCAAGACCGCATGATGAAAGAAGAACATCGTGTTGCCGAGATGCTGAATGATCCCAATACGCACATATATATTTGTGGTTTGCGCGGTATGGAGGAAGGAGTAAACTTTGCTCTTACCAACATTGCAGAAAGCATTGGCCAACAATGGACCACTTTGCGAGATGTCATGCGGGACGAAGGGCGTTTTCACGTAGAGACTTACTAATGACTGATCAGGTGGTATTCACTCACGAAATTCGGGTGGGGTGGGGCGACTGTGATCCAGCCAAAATCGTGTATACAGGTAAGCTTCCTGCAATGGCGTTGGACGCGATCAACGCCTGGTGGGAAGAGCATTTGGGCCACGGCTGGTACCAAATGGAACTAGACGACAACCTGGGAACGCCATTTGTTCAACTGCAAATGAACTTTGAAAGCCCCGTTACACCACGGGCCAGATTGATTTGTCATGTATGGCCAGTAAAATTGGGGAACACTTCGATCACTTTTCGCGTCGATGGATTTCAAGATGGAAAACGGTGCTTTTCGTTTAGATCTGTCAGTGTATTTATTGTCGCTGATGAATTCAAGAAATGCGCTCCTCCGAAAAGTGTCAAAGACCTGATAACGCCTTTATTGGGTCCTGATTGGAGTGACGAACACAGGGGCGCCTGATGAGTGAAATTGAACCCAAAGCAGACTTATTGGCACAGGTTGGCCTGCGTATCCTAAAGGCGCGCACTAAGGCGGGAATTTCACGACGATTACTATCAGAAAAATCAGGTGTTTCACCACGTTACATCGCACAAATGGAAGCGGGCGCAGGTAACACCTCGATTGCGCTGCTGCAAAAAGTGGCAACAGCACTCGAAATGGGAATTGAATGGTTTTTTTGGCCTGAAGATCCATGGTTGTCGGAATTTCCAGCATTAACAAATAACTTTCGCGCGGCAGATGACACCAAACGCACACGCGCCTTACGCATTCTACGAAGCGCCCAAGAAGGGGAACATAAATCTAACCGCGTATGCCTTATTGGGCTGCGTGGTGCGGGTAAATCAACCCTTGGGCAGATGGTAGCAGAAGATTTGGAGGTACCTTTCATCGAACTGAACGCGGTAATTGCTAAGGAAGGCGGAATGCCCATTTCCGAGATCATCGCACTATATGGAGAAAATGGATACCGTCAGCTTGAGGCAGACGCGCTTGAGGCTTTGATCGCAGACCATGATCGCATTGTTGTGGCAGCATCTGGTGGGATTGTTGACAATTTGGAAACCTATCAAATGCTGAACGCAAATTTTCATTGCATCTGGCTGACCGCCTCTCCAGATGACCATATGAAGCGTGTTTTGGCCCAAGGCGACACGCGGCCCGTGATCGGAGAGGGGCAGGCAATGCAGAAATTGCGTGGATTGCTGGCAAGTCGTGAAAAATTATATGCGATGTCCGACTATAAGCTGGATACATCGCATAAACCGCTGGAAAAAACTGCAGCCCAACTCATTAAACTCATCCAATCTGAGCATCTTCTTGGATAACGAAGTAAGGAACGAACATGGCGCTTAACTTTAATCATGATGGTCGGACCGGGTATGTGGAATTAAACAATCCACCCGTCAACGCAATAAACGCCGCGATGCGCCAAGGACTTTTGGATGCCGTAAGATCAGCAGAAAAACTGAATCTAGAACGTGTCATTGTATCTGGTTTAGGTCGTGCATTTGCAGCGGGTGCAGATGCAAAAGAATTTGATGGCGACCCGATCGAACCACACTTACCAGATGTTTTGGACGCCATCGATCAAAGCTTTGTTCCGTGGATCGCGGCGATAAACGGGATCGCCTTGGGCGGAGGGGCTGAAATCGCATTGGCGTGTCGGATGCGGATCATGCACCCCAAGGCGCAGATTGGATTTCCCGAGGTCAGTTTGGGCGTTATTCCAGGTGCTGGCGGCACGCAAAGATTGCCCCGATTAATTGATCTGGAAACCGCTCTGGACATGATATGCTTTGGCAAACCGATCAGCGCGATGACGGCCCAATCAATTGGTTTAATCCAAGATATCGACGACGATGTAACCGAAGCGGCATATTTGGTTAACACCGAGGATTTGCTGTGCCGCGTACCAACATGGGAATTACCGTTCCCAGATTGGGACCAAGACATCGCCGAGAAAATCACCCAAAAAATAGATGAACGCATGGTGGGCCAAAATGCTCCTAAACGTGCGCTGGAAATAGCAAAACTTGGTTCTGAATTACCGTTTGAAACCGCCATGCAACATGAACGCAATGCGTTTCTAACCCTTCGAACCGAACCCCAGGCACGTGCATTGCGACATATGTTTTTCGCAGAGCGCGCCGCAAAACTACCAATCAAGATGGAAAACCAACCCGCTGACATAACAAAGATCGGCGTTGTTGGTGGAGGCACAATGGGCGCAGGGATTGCATATGCCTGCATTTCGGCAGGATATTCAGTAGTCCTATTGGAAGAAGATACTGATGGTATCGAACGCGCACGTCAAAATGTTGGACGCCTGATCCAAGCTGGCGTTGCACGTGGCATCCTTGATGAAGCCAAAAAACTGGCCCTTGAGGCCAGTATCACATATTCACATGACTATGCTTCGACAGCCGATATTGATCTGATGATCGAGGCGGCGTTTGAAAATATGGACGTAAAGAAAAGCATTTTCGCACAATTAGATGCACATGTGCCTGAGCATGCAATATTGGCCACAAACACATCCTATCTAGATGTCAATGAAATCGCAGACAGCACGAAAAACCCCTCTCGGGTCGTTGGTTTACACTTCTTTGCGCCTGCACACATCATGCGATTATTAGAAGTTGTCCACGGCGAGGCTACATCGGATCGCACATTGTCCACGGCCTATGCGATTGCGAAAAAGCTCCGCAAGGTTCCCGTTCTCGCTGGTGTTTGCGATGGGTTCATCGGTAATCGCATCCTTGCCCGTTACCGTGAGGCCGCAGATACCATTTTAATGGACGGATCGACACCTTGGGATGTGGACGAGGCCATGGTGAACTTTGGCTATGCCATGGGTCCATACGAGGCGCAGGATTTGTCAGGGTTAGACATTGCCTATGCAAATCGCCGCCGTCAGGATGCCACCCGTGATCCAAACCGTCGCTATATCCCCATCAGTGATCGAATGGTGGATGAAGGCCGATTAGGGAAAAAGGTGGGCGTGGGTTGGTATCGATACCCCGGAGGCAAAGGCCGCGTTGATGACCCCCTGATCGAGGATTTGATACGCGAAGAAGCACATTTTGCTAAAGTTACGCGGACAGAGATTTCTGAAGCAGAGATACAAGAACAGCTGCTACTCGCCATGATCAATGAAGCCTCTGATATCTTGGGCGAAGGAATTGCACATTCCGCCGCTGAAATCGATCTGGTTTCGGTGCTGGGATATGGCTTTCCACGATGGCGTGGTGGGTTGATGCATTACGCCGACGAACTGGGTGTTCCAAACATTGTTAATCGGATAACCAAACTAGCAGAAACGGATCAAGTCGCATGGAAACTCTCGGACGTGCTGCGACATTGCGAACGGACAGGCACAAAACTGTCTGAATACCACCTAAACCGTATCGACAGTTAAATCACCTTTTAGCGCATCATCAATTGCGGTTTGACCAAAGTGCAGGCCGCATTCGTACATACCGAACAAAAATTCCTGATTGGCGTTGGTGTTCAATCCTTTTTGAATACCTTCGCCAATAACGAAATCTTCATCAAATACGATCCGAATTAGTTCGTAATTTTTGTTCCAATACCGCTCTGCTTTTTCTGTTTTTGGCGCTTCTGGAATCAGCATCATACACTGAAATTTACACGTTCCCTGCCCCGTTGGGATAATTGTGTGGACGTAAACATGATCCGTCATCACTTGAACAAAGTTTGCGGGGAACAAATAATTCTGCGTCATATAGTGTGGGCGATAATCCCACTCTGCCTCGGGTTTTTCGCGCAATTCTTCGATCGATGGCAATGGAACTGCGTGACGAACATGCGGATAAAAATTCATGTGGACACTTTGATTGTCCAAGTAACTGGAACACGCAGTATCACGGTGCGCAGAGCAGAAATGATAGCTTTCCTGAAACCCTTCCAAGGCCAAGCGCCAGCTCATGTTGCGCTCAAGCGACCATTTTTTGAAGACGACGTGACCGCCTAAATCCAATCCGTTTAGTTGTTCACGCATTGGGGCAGTCCAAGCGTCAAAATCAATCGTTTGTTCGGTTTTGGATGGCACCACCCAGATCATTCC
>JAFMKS010000002.1:47345-73628 GCA_017852835.1 Paracoccaceae bacterium | reverse complement strand
ACCATTTGACGGTAATCATCATTAATCAAAGATTCTTTGCATGCCAAAAAGCGGGTTCCAAGATAGGCGAAATCAACTCCCAAGGCCTCAACCGCTTTGATCCCACGACCAGTCCCAATACCACCCCCCACAATAATTGGACCGTCAAAAAATGTGCGCACCTCTTCCACAAACGGGATCATGGCGTATTCCCCGGTATGCCCACCCGCGCCCGCACATATTAGGACCAGTCCATCTGCACCCTTTTCAATCGCCTTCCGCGCGAATTTTGGGGAATTCACATCGGCAAAAACCAATCCACCATAACCATGAACGACGTCCGCAACCCGATGCGGGCCGCCCAGCGCAGTGATAACCAACTCTGGTTGATATTGGCGCACCAAATCAAGCTCTGCGTCAAAGCGTCCATAACTGTTATGCGTAATCATGTTCAACGCCCATGGTGCATCCGCTTTTGTGATCGACGTCGCAATTTGATCTAACCATCTAACCAATTGTTCTTCCGTGCGCGCATTTGTGGCAGGAAACGTGCCTAAAACACCCGATTTACAGGCGGAAACTACCATATCAGGTCCCGTGACCAAAAACATAGGCGCACAAATTGCCGGCAAACGTAGGCGGGATTTGATTGAAGCTATGCGCTGAGATGTGGATGAAGTCATCTTGGTCATGAAATGTTGGTTTCCCGCTCGTTGGTAATGTGTTCGATAAGAACGATATCAGTCTGCAACAAATTCTTAATATAATTCAACGCGCTTTCGCAGAGGACGACGTAAAGATAATCAGCGCGACCCATATCAATGGAAAGGCCACTTTCTTCGCCCATCCGAATTCTTCCCCAAACACGAAAACAGCGACCAAGAATATCAGCGTTGGCGCGATATACTGCAACATCGCAATGGTCGAAAGCTTTAACAATTTCGCGCCATTTGCATAAACAATCAATGGAACCGCTGTGACCACGCCGCAACCCACCAACAAGAGGGTTGTAGATACGTTAATTGATACAAAATGATTTTCGCCCATGGCGGACAGATATGACAAATACAAAATCGCAAGAGGGCAAAGCAACAAAACCTCAAGCAAAAAACCCTGATTAGGCCCGATTGGTAATGACCGTTTGAACAGGGCGTAAAAACCCCATGAGATAGTCAAAATAAGGGACAACCAAGGCAAAGAGCCAACTTCATATGTCAAAATAGCCACGGCCAGTAAGGTTAGGAAAATTGCGATCCACTGACGTTGTGTCAGTTTTTCTCCCAACAAAGCAAAGCCCAGAAAAACACTGAAAAGCGGATTAATATAATATCCCAGAGCCGCGTCTAAGGCGCGATCCGTGGCAATTGCATAAACGTAGGTTAACCAATTTACAGAAATCAGCGTGGCTGTCAGTAGCGCCATACCCATAACGCGTTTCGATCGAAGTGCATTTTTTAAATCAGACGTTCTGCGCAAAGCAACCAATACAATCATCGCAACAGGTACAGACCAAATAACACGGTGTGCCACCACTTCTGCCGCAGGGACGTGCGAAAGTGCTTTCATATATATTGGAAGGAAGCCCCACAGAAGGTATGCAACAATAGCAAAGGCGAAACCTTTGGGATGATCAACCTTGTCTATGGACATAAGTAGGCTCTTTCATTTGGATCAGCGGGATCGATTGGGGCGCAGTATCGTAAGAAAAAGCTCTTTTGAGCTGACTACAGCACCCCCAACGATGAACACACAACCCCAGAACACACTCCAAGTCAACGCACCCATGCCGAATGCAATCAAGACAATTGTTGAGATTAAAGGAGCAGCATAGGAAATGGCACCAAGAACCTGAATGTCTCCATGCTTCGTTCCATAATCCCATGCGAAAAATGCCAAGCCCACGGGAAACAACCCCAGACCGATCACGGCCAACCATTCAGTCGTATTCGCGGGCATGACCGTCTCTTCAAATACCAAATGCGCAAGGAATGAAAGTACCGCAACCACAATACAAAACGCACCCACCGTATCAGTGGGAACAGTTCCAAACCTGCGGTTCAAAACAGAATACCCAGACCAGGTAAACGCGCAGGCCAAGGCAAGGAAGTAACCAAAATATTCCGACCGATTTAGTTCCAAACTTGCCGAACCAGACACCAACACAACTGTCCCAACCAATCCAGAGATCGCACCAATCACGTGAAACCAACGCAGTTTTTCGCCGGGCAATAACGCCGAAAACACAACGATAAGCAAAGGCCACAAATATGCGATCAAACCCGCTTGGACGGGTGGGGCACTTTTCAAAGCGAGGAAGTATAAAAAGTGATAACCAAATAAGCCAACAACACCCAAAACCCACGCTCCAACGGGTTGGTGCAGGTGTGTAACAATGTCATCGCCGCGAATGATCCATTTGCCGATCATCAATAATCCACCAATGGAAAACGCAATTGCCGTTAACAAAAATGGCGGTACATCACCCGTAAGTGTTGTGAACAGGGCCAAAACACCCCACATCAGAACAGCGGTTGCACCAACAGCCGTGGCGCGTGTTCGCGATATAGTGGACATTAAAGTTTCCTACAAACCGATGGAAACGCCGTCTTGGATTACCGCAGGATCATACGCCTTGCGTGAAAAAACTTCACGCACCATTGGTTCAAAATATTCTAGCGGTTTGGTTGGATAATCTGGATCAAATGATGATTGATCCCAGCGTTCACAGAATTTTGCACATGTATCAAAGCATGGGTGATCACGGTAACGATCACGCGCATCTTTGTCCCAACCGTAGTGGTGTGCATAGTATAGCATTTGAAAAATTCCGTGGTGTTCAATCACCCACGAAACTTCCCAACGGACAAAGGGACGAACAACTTCGGCGGAAAACCTGTCGTGGTTTTGGGGGGCCAATCCATCACCAATATCATGCAGCAATGCGCCAACAATCCAATCGATATCTACGCCGTCTTCCTCTGCACGCGTTGCAGATTGCAATCCATGTTGAAGTCGAGTGATTTTGTACCCTTCAAGCGTTGTTTCACCATGGCGACGCAATTCATCCATGACACGATCCGCTGTCATGGCCAGATATGGTTTTTCCAATTCATGAAGAAGTTCATATTCTTCCTTGGTGCCATCTTTCATCTGGGTGAATGAAACAGTTTTATTTTGAATTGTCATATCGCTCTCCCTTGGCTTAAGTGGCTGAGTACAGCCCTACATCAGTTGATGCACCCGCCGCAAGCGTTGCAGATTGATCTGCCAGAACCTGATCATAGAATTCAAGGTCACTTGCATCAAACAGGCCACGTGGGCCTGCAACATTGATCCAACCGCGCAGTGCATCACACCCGCGAACCAACATGGCATAATCATTTCCAGGTGCCTCGTGCCGAACCTCTGGCGTGACATACCGTATGGCAAGCCCAATGCGTCGATCATCTGATTTATTCGGCCCAGATGCGTGAAAGCAGCGCCCATGGTGCAACGACATCTCACCCGGGCGAAGTGCACCGTAAACGGCATCATTTTCGTTGATACCTGCAATCTCTTGACCGCGGGATAGCAGATTGTTGTCATCGTAGGTATCGTGGTGGGAAACGATTGGATTGCGGTGGCTGCCAGGAATAAAACGCATGCACCCAGCCCGAACCGATACATCACTTAGCGCGACCCAGGCTGTGACTTCATCATCCGTCTCGCCCATACCCCAGTACGTAATATCCTGATGCCACGATACCGTTTTAGTCGTTTGTGCTTCTTTGATGAATAGCTCAACCGACCAAACCAACAGATTTGGACCCAAAATTGTCTCGACCGCGTTCAGAATTTTGGGCGTCCGTGCCAAATCAGCAAGCAGTGGGATGACCAAATGACCGTTCACGCGAAAGAACTGATTTAAATCTTTAGTATCTGTTGGCTTTGAATATTGGGCCTCTAACGCTTCAATTTCGCCCCGTATCTCGGCAACAGATTGCGCCGAAAACACTGGAATGCCCGCCACAAAACCGTTTTTGCGATATGCTTCATATGAATTTGAATCAAGACCCATGCCAACGCTCCTACACTGCTAGAGGGATGTTCGCACAGTCCCTCTCCGCAGATACACGAGGTTTGCGACGCGAGTATTCAGTCTGCGACGCAAAATTTTCTTAGTTGCCTGAAAACGCTGCCGCAGCCCCAAACAACACCACAAGAAGCGATACTCGCACGGTCCACGCATAAACCGCCATGAGGCCCGCCCGCGGCGGAGTGCCAGCCCGCATTGAGCGCAAGGTTTCAAGATTTGCACCAAGCGAACAAATCAAAATCAATGTGGCACCCGTCAATTTCACATGAAACGCGCCAGAGGACGGCAAGTTGCCGTAGATCATCCCGCTTAACAAATAGCCTGTGATCCACAGCACCAGCACCGCAATAAGCGCGAGTACTCCCATCATCCGAATACTTTGTACCACCTCAACCGAGGGGCGCTGCCCATTGCGTTTATGAACATGTTGAAGCACCCATCCGCCAACCCCAAGGCCGCCTGCCGCCCACAGCGATATAAAGTGAAGTGTTTTTAGAAAAACCAGCATGTCGTCCCCTTACAAAAACGCATCCAACCTATCTTACACTGTGGGAAAGGTTAGCGGTGTGTCCAGATAAACTTTGGATTGACTGACAAAACTGCTGATCACATATTTGATGAAATCAGGAGGCGAATAATGGACGGTCAAAATTTACTTTATTGGCAGGAACGAATTGACCTTGCCGCAGCATTTCGTTGGGCTGCGCGTCTGAACATGCACGAGGCAGTTGCAAACCACTTTAGCCTGTCAGTGAATGACGATGGTACCCAATTTCTGATGAACCCCAATCAAAAACATTTCAGCCGCATCAAAGCGTCCGATATGTTGCTGTTAGATGCAAATGATCCGGACACCATGAACAAACCCGGCGCACCTGATCCGACAGCGTGGGGATTGCATGGTTCGGTTCATCGTAAATGTCCACATGCAAAATGCGTTATGCACGTGCATTCAATCCACGCAACCGTTCTCGCATCCCTTGCGGATAGTAGGTTGCCACCAATCGATCAAAATACAGCTATTTTTTACGAGCGATATGTCATCGACGAAGGCTTTGGAGGATTGGCCTTTGAAGATGAGGGCATGCGATGCGCAGGGATGCTTCAGGACCCAAAAATTAAGGTCATGATTATGGGAAATCACGGTGTTTTGGTCTTGGGCAAGGACATCGCAGATACATTTAATCGCCTATATTACTTTGAAAGGGCCGCAGAAACATACATTCGCGCACTGCAAACGGGTCAACCGCTTCGGGAACTGCCCCATGATATCGCAGCAAAAACAGCTGCCGAACTTGACGATTATCCAGACCAAGCGGAACGTCATTTTTCTGAACTCAAAGCAATATTGGATGAAGAAGGCAGCAACTACAGCTCCTGATTATATTGCATTTAAGATGTACAAATTCCCCAACATCGTGCATCACCCGTTCTGGAACTAGGGGAACAGAACGTTGGATCATGCATTTTCACTCAATCGCAGGCTCTTGGCCGAAGGTTTGGGCACCCTGCTGTTGGTCGCAACCGTCGTTGGATCAGGCATCATGGCAGACGCCCTATCGAATGATGTGGCTATATCGCTCCTTGGAAACACCATAGCGACAGGCACAATCTTGTTCGTGCTGATCACGATTTTTGGCCCTGTATCAGGTGCACATTTTAACCCTGCAGTTTCATTTGTATTTTATCTGCGCGGTGATTTAGCGGGGGGAATGACCCTGTTGTATATGATAGTACAGGTTTGTGGCGGCATATTGGGTACATGGACCGCCCACGCGATGTTTGAGGTGCCAATTCTACAAATATCGACTGTCGACCGTAGTGGATTTGGGAATTGCATAAGTGAAATTATCGCAACTTTTGGGTTAGTGTTTGTGATTTTCACCGCAATTTCACAGAATTCGAAATCTATTCCGATGTTGGTCGGGCTGTATATTTCGGCTGCCTATTGGTTCACTGCGTCAACATCGTTCGCCAACCCTGCAGTTGCGATTGCACGTTCTATATCAGATACGTTTGCGGGAATACGCCCGATCGAATTATTGATGTTTATCCCGGCTGAACTCTGCGGCGCCTATGTGGCGTTCATTCTTGTTCGCTGGCTGTATCGCGGTCAGAAATAAGGTTTTGCAACCACTGAAGTGACGTATCCGCAGGCCCATCAGGTCGGTATTCAGCGCCACAAAAACCGTTCCAATGTGCATCCAAGAATTTGAAAACTTTATCAAAGTCTAAATCGCCATCATCAGGCGGTCCACGATCTGGTACTGATGCAAATTGAACATGACCCACAAAGTTTAACGCAGCCTGAAATCTTGTTATTGCGCTGCCTTGCTGGCGTTCAACATGATAAAAATCAAACATCAATTTCAGATCGGGCGAACCAATTTCATTGATAATATCAATCGCCTGATCAACAGTTTTCAAGAAATACTCTGGCACGTCATAGGAATTAATTGGTTCAATCAATATCTGGACACCCAAACCCTGTGTAATATCCAACGCATATTCAAGATTTTCGACAAAGGTTTCATGGGCGTCCGGGCCTGATGCCTTGCCCGCCATGACGTGGATAAATTTCGCGTTAAGTACATCCGCCTGATCAACTGCTAAATCAATCGCAGCTTTGGCCTCACCTCTACGGTCTGGCATCGCGCACAGGCCAAAATCGCCATTCTGTTTCGTTCCAGGCACAGTGTTTAACGAAAGCAATGGCAGGTGTGTGGACGTAAGTGCGGATTTGATTTTTGAAATGTCTGCGGGATCGGGCCAGTGCATCTCGATACCATGAAACCCCGCTTCGACAGCGCGCTGAATTGCATGGTCAATCGGCAGCTCGGTCCACAAAAATCCAAGATTTGCCGAAAATTGCAGCCTACTCATTACATCCATTGAACGCCCGAACGTTCCAAACTTCGGATCATCGCATCCCAAGTGACGTTTACATAATCATGCGGACCTTCATCAGGTACAACGGTGTATTTGGTAAGTGACTCTATTGCGTCCTGATCTGGAATAATCGGCTCTGTTGAGGCGCTTAAAACATCCACTTGGATTTTGCAGGCGGCTTCTAGGATGTAGAGATAATAGAACGCCTCCGCGACGGTGCGCCCTGCGGCAAGCAAACCATGATTGTGCATGATCATAAGCCATTTATCACCCAAATCACACGCTAATCTGCGACATTCCTCTGCGCTGTCAGGTGCATAAGCGTACGGATGATAACAAGTTAACCCCAAAATTTCCATCGCGTGCTGCGACAATGGCAACAAACCCTCGCCCATCGCAGACACCGCCGCACCAGCCCGCGTGTGACTGTGCAATGCCACGTTCACATCTGGTCGCGCGCCCAAAATTGCGGTGTGAATGGCATGACCAGCCTGATTGTATGGGTAATCCCCCTGAACAACATTTCCGTCGAAATCGACCTTAATCAGGTTGGACGCCGTGATTTCGTCAAACAACAGACCGTAGGGATTGATCAAATACTGATCCGTTGTCCCCGGTACCCGCGCACTTAGGTGGGTAAAGATTAAATCAGTCCACCCAAATTTGACAAACAGGCGATAGCATGCCGCCAAGTCGCAGCGCACCTGCCATTCTTCGTCTGTAATGTTCTCAGGTCTCGACATACCTTTAAAGCGTTATCCAACGCCCCTCATCGCTTGAATCTTGGATGGCTTGGATCGCTGTTTCAAACAAAAGGCCGTCCTTAAAGTTTGGATAGGCATGATCGTCTTCAAGGATTGCTTTCACAAATGCACCAACCTCGATGATTTTCATTTCGTTGAAGCCAACATGATGCCCAGGTGCTGGGCAGAAATTACCAAAGAATGGGTGATATGGTCCAATCAAAACAGTTTTATATCCGTTGGTGGACATTTCGGAATTACCGTCCATTTCGAACAGTTGGAATTCGCCCATCCGTTCCTGATCAAATTTAATCGCACCTTTGGTTCCTGTGATTTCAAAGCCAAGGTTCATTTTGTGACCCTGACCCAACCACGATGTGTGCATGGTGAACAAAGCGCCGCTTTCGAATGTACCAAGTGCGGAAAATTGATCATCCGTTTCAACCTGACGCATTTCACCCGTGGATGAATCGGGGCGTTCGGTGTGAATGGTTTGCAATCGACTGACCACCTCTTTGAACGGACCACATAGCCAGATTGCCATGCTGATCAAGTGGCTGCCCATATCACCCAGCGCACCTTTACCACCACCCTTTTTGGTCAAACGCCAAGAATGCGGAACATTCGGGTCGCACATGAAATCTTCTAAATAGATACCGTTAAAGTGGGTGATTTCACCGATACGCCCCGATGCAATCAGATCTTTGATCGCAAGAAGGCTTGGGCTTTTCATGTAGTTATATCCAAGCATGGTTTTGACACCATATTCTTGCGCAACCGACACCATTGCCCGCGCATCCGCCATCGATGTCGCCATTGGTTTTTCGCACCAAATGTGTTTTCCGGATTTCGCAGCCGCCTCGGCCATTTCCCAGTGAGTGAAATTCGGCGTACAGATACTTACCACATCAATATCATCCGCTTCGCAGACTTCGCGCCAATCACCCGTAACACGTTGAAAATCAAAACGGTTTGCGTGCAGATCACGCGTGTCTTCGTCCGTGTCAAACAGGGCAACCAATTCAACATCAATAGGCCAATTGAATGTTGCCTTGCCCCGCTGCCAGGCCTGCGTATGCGTTCCACCCATGAAACCCATGCCCAAAACGCCAACGCGTAATTTTTCCAGTCCAATTTTATTTTCGGGCTGCCCCGCAATGTGAATTTCACGTTTCATGTGTAATCTCTAACCCTGCTGTTGCACAAACATCTAAGATGTTTTGATAGCCTTTTTGTGAATATTCGTATGGTGGCGCCTTGGCTGGGTCTTGTTCTGCCTCAACAACAATCCAACCCTTATAATCTGCTGCCTTAAGTTTTTTCGCAACGGATAAGAAATCGATGCATCCATCACCCGGAACAGTAAATGCACCCGCGATCACGGCTTCAAGGAAGCTGCGGTTATTTTCACGAACATCTTTTACGATTTCGGGACGGATATCCTTGAAATGTACGTGATGGACACGGTCCATCCACCGATCCATAGTACGTGAAATATCACCACCCCCGAATAGTAAATGGCCCGTATCAAAACACAGGTTAACTTCAGAGCCTGAAAATTCCATCAACCAATTTACATCATCTTCGCTTTCGATCATGGACCCCATGTGGTGGTGATAGGCCATCGGCATGCCACGATCTTGCATCCATTTCGCAACCTCGGTCAATTTTTCGGCGTAGGCTTTAATTTCATCTCGCGTTAACTGCGGACGGTCATTGACGGGAACGTCAATCATACCCTGCACCGTGTTTGAACATTCGGCAAAGACGATACAGGGTGCATTCAATGCTATAAATTGATCAACCTGCTGCTGAACGGCGTCGCATTCTTCGGACGCGGTGTTGTTCAGCAAATTACCACTGCACCAGCCGCCGCACAGTCCAATATCGTATTTTTCCAAAAAGGCACGAAGACCGTCGGTATCATGCGGCATCCGCTGCCCACGTTCGACACCCGTGTATCCAATTTCACGCGACTCTTTTAGGGCCTGCTCCATCGTGAAATCTTTGGTCAAATCAGGCAAATCATCATTTTGCCAAGCAATTGGAGATATTCCAATTTTAATTGTCATGTGGTGATCCTTAGTAGATAGCGCGAAGCGCTGTTGCTGTGCATTGATAACGTCAGATGTGGCCAGATTTCTACTGAAATTTCATTGCAGAAAACATCACTGGTCACGGCGTTGATTTAGGGCATCAAGTAGATTTTCAAATTCCGAATTTTTCATGCCTTGATCAACTGCTTCCGTCAAAATTTGCGCCTGTGTTTTTGGCGCCAGACCACCTATGGGTGGGTCACTGTCTAGGTTGGTTGGAAACGAATAGCCTTCGGCGGTTGCTGAAATTGCGGCATGCTGCTGCGCTGGTGTCAACTGCGCGTCTTTCAATGATTGGAAAACCGCACGGCACATTGCGTCACGGTCAATGCTTTCCATCGCGCGACCAAAAGCAGAGGATACCTGAAGCAAATTGACCAAGCGTTGGATATCCGTGCTCTTATTTTCACCTGCAGCGTGAAAAATGGCAGGGCTAAAGAAAATGACATCGCCTTTGTTCAGTTCGAGTTGCACGTACTTCTTCTCAAAATACTCTTTGAAGTCATCTTGGTGGTACGCAAGGTATCCGTGCAGAAATCTCTGTGAAAACGGCAATAATTTGGTTGGGCCACTTTCAATAGGCATGTCACAATGCGCAATTCCCCCTTGTAACGTCAACACTGGGGACAATTCATGTACATGACACGGAAATTGCACCGATTTATCAACGCTTTGAAAACCGAGGTGATAGTCCCGATGCGCCGTTTGTGCCTGCCCACCAGGTCGGACCAAATTCACCTGTGCAGTCATCTGATAATGCGGACCAAGCCAGGCTTCGCACGCAGCATCAATAAATGGATTTGCGAAGTAATTCACATGCACATCAGGCGCATTCAAACAAAGTTTTTGCAATGAATTCCAAATACGATCATTCGCACCGGATGCCGCAAAATGATCTGCACCGGATTTTGCAGTTTGTTTTTCGTCAGCAATAATACGATGGAAAACATCGCTCGCGGCATCGATCACATCCGTATTATGATAAGCACCGCGCAAAACGATGACACCCGATAAAGCCATCAAAACCTTGGACCATTCCGCCATGATTTTGCGTCGTCCTTCGTCGGACTTGATGTTTTCGGCAAGCGCGGCGCAATCGTAAACTGGCACATTTGCGTTAATCACAGCAGAATGTGGCACATCTTTGGGGTCTAATTTTTGTGAACAAAGCGCTTTGAATGCATCCAAATTGCAATCTGAAGCGGATAAATAACCTTGCATAATATCACCCAATTCTGTTGTGGATTCATGATTAAGATCGCACAAATTCAGTGGACTTCAATTTCTAATTCATAAATTTTGCGTCCGCGAAGCATTTTTCGTTTAATAAGGCTGCAAAGCTATCGCTTGACCCGAAATCGAACTCAAGGATAGCGTTCACCTAAAACGGAGTGGATATGAAAGCGTTTCTTGATTCCCGTCAAACAGAGCATGATCCAAAATATTTTATGAGTTCGGGTGCAATTGCACCAAATCCCGAACAACCCAAACGTGTTGAGATACTAAGCGCAGGCGCAAAGAATGCTGGATGTGTTTTAGCCGAACCAACAGACATGGGGATAGGTCACATCGCGAAAATCCATTCGCCCCAATATTTGACCTTTTTGGAAAATATACACGAACGCTGGACGCGCATTCCAGGTGGCGGCGAAGAGGTCGTTCCAAATATCCATCCCAGAGCACGCGAGGATGGCTATCCCCGTTCCGCAGTCGGTCAAGCGGGATATCATCAGGCGGATACGGCATGTCCAATCGCGGAACACACATGGAAATCAGCCTATTGGTCCGCGCAAAGTGCCCTGAACGGCGCTGATTTCATCGCCAAGGGTGGCCAAAATGCCTATGCCCTTTCGCGTCCCCCAGGGCATCACGCCTATGCAGATCAGGCAGGTGGATTTTGTTTTTTGAACAATTCGGCGATTGCAGCTGAGTATTTGTTGGCGAACGGAATGCGCCCAACGATACTGGATGTTGATGTGCATCATGGAAATGGAACACAGGGTATTTTTTATCGCCGCGACGATGTTCTGACCGTATCGTTACACGCCGACCCCGAACGGTTTTACCCATTTTTCTGGGGGTACGAACAGGAAAAGGGCGAAGGTCAGGGTTTGGGGTACAATCTAAACCTACCACTTGCACGGGGAACGGGAGACGATGATTTTCTGAATGCCCTGGATATTGGCCTTGCGCGTGCCCGAAACTTTGGCAGTGATATCATCGTTGTGGCACTTGGCCTAGATGCATCAATCGACGATCCGTTTGAAGGATTGGCCATTACCCAAGACGGATTTGAACGCATCGGCGCGCGCATTGCTAGTCTTGGCCTGCCCTGCCTCATGGTGCAAGAGGGGGGTTATATCAGCGACAGTTTGGGGATCAACCTGACACGGTTTCTAACCGGGGTTCAAAGTTAACGCGATTACCAGCGACGCTCAAACCGACGGCGTAAAATCACAGCTAAGGTATTCATCGTTAACAAGAAAATCAGTAGGATAATAATACCGCCCCATGCCCGCTCAATAAATGCGGGATCGGCACGTTTGGCCCATTCGTAAATTTGTGCTGGCATCGCCGAATTCGGTGAAAACAGACCCTCGGCCACTGATCCTGGCATATTGGTTGCGATATATCCGATCATCCCAATCAACAACAAGGGTGCACTTTCGCCAAGTGCCTGCGCCATACCAATAATTGTACCCGTCAAAATGCCTGGTGCTGCCAACGGCAGGACGTGATGGAACACCGTTTGCATCTTGGATGCACCCAAACCGAGAGCCGCACTACGAATGCTTGGGGGAACAGATTTTAATGATGCACGCGTTGAAATGATAATGGTCGGGATTGTCATCAGGGTCAGGACCAAACCACCAACAATTGGCGTTGATTGGGGCAATTCGACATAATTAATAAAGACTGCCAAACCCAGAATGCCGAATACAATTGATGGTACCGCCGCAAGGTTTGAAATGGTGATTTCAATGATATCCGTCACGATATTTTGCTTTGCAAATTCCTCTAGATAGATAGACGCTGCAACGCCCAAGGGCAGTGATAGGCAGAGTACAACCAGCATAAGGTAAAGCGATCCTACCATCGCAACACCAATGCCTGCTGACTCTGGCCGCTGATCTGATGAGTCCGCGCCCAAAATGAAATCTAGATTAAATTTCTTTTCAATAACCCCAATTTCAACCAGTTTATCAGTCAGATCAAACTGCGCTGCGCTTGCAAATTTACTATTTTCGACACTCTCACGCGTATAGCGCCCCTTTAGATATCCGTCGATCCAACCATTCGTTAGAAAGCGAAATTCGACAGTCGTTCCAATAACAGAAGGATCGGCCAAAACATATTCGCGCATTTGTGCAGCCGCACTTTTTGAAATCATACCGCTTAGCGCTTTTTTCTTAAGGTCGGTTTCAATCCCGTTTTCCTTCAGTGCGTTCTGCATCGCGGTTGCCAGCAGGGGCGTATATCCAAATGTCGAAACCTTTTTAATATCGTCGATGTTTCGATTGCCTTTTTTATCAAGCTTCTTCTCCAGAAGCTCGACTTCCAACGTGATAAACGTCTGTTGAAACGCGCTTGTCCCGCGGTAAATGATCGTGGTGACCAGCACCAACAACATCAACAAACCAATGGCAATTGCGATAATTCCATAAAGGCGGAAACGCCCCTCTGCCGCATTGCGTTTCTTGGTACGCTCAGAAATATCGTAAAGAGAGCGTTTTGATGGGACGTCGTTCATCATTCGTATTGTTCCCGATATTTTCTGACGATGTATAGGGCAAGAACATTCAGGCACAGCGTGAGAAAAAATAGGGTTAGACCCAAGGCAAACGCCACTAGCGTTTCTGGACTGTCAAACTCCAAATCACCCGTCAATTGGCTGACGATACGTGTTGTGATTGTTGTGAGCGCCTCAAGCGGATTGCCCGCAAACTTTGCCACCGCGCCTGCGCCCATCACAACGATCATTGTTTCACCGATGGCACGCGATGTCGCCAACAGGATCGCACCAATAATACCAGGAAGGGCCGCGGGTAAAATCACACTGCGAATTGTTTCGGATTGCGTAGCACCCAGACCGTATGAACCATCCCGCAATGATTGGGGAACTGCATTAATAATATCGTCAGAAAGGGAGGATACGAAGGGGATCAGCATCATTCCCATGACGACCCCTGCGGTTATGACGGAACGTGAATCCGACATCCACTCAACACCCAAAAACCCACCATCGCCAAAGAGCATACGCAAAAACGGTCCGAACGTTGTAAGCGCGAACAATCCATAAACAATTGTTGGAATGCCCGCCAAGATTTCAAGTAATGGTTTCGCGACAGAGCGGACGGGTTTCGAAGCGTATTCTGACAAATAGATTGCCGCATAAAGACCAATCGGCACTGAGACCAAAAGCGCGACAAACGAGATGTAGAGCGTGCCCCACAAGAGCGGTAAAATTGACAACTGGCTACCATGACTAAATGACGGCGCCCAAACTAAGCCGAAAAAGAAATCGGTCCATTCATGCATGCTAAAGAAACGTGACGCTTCAAAGACCATTGACAGAACGATCCCAACACTTGTGAAAATCGCCAGTGTCGCAGCGGACGCGAGGATCAACAAAACGATACGTTCAACTTGGTTCCGCGCACGGAAATCTTGCTTGGCCTGTAAAAATGCGGTTGCAAAACCAATAATCGAAACAAAGATAACCACCCAATTTCGGTATTGGTTACCATCGGTTTGAAGCACATAGCGCGTTTGCGCAGCGGACATGAGTTCAGGACGGATGTCGCCCGACAGGAAAACATCAGCTTGCTTCAACGCTGCCTCAATCACGGTCAGGTCGTTGATGGTTGCCGATAATGCATCGCGGGACATCAAACCTATGGAAACAACCATTTTCAGGCCGTCACTCAGGCGTTGCACTTCGCTCATCAACAAATTCATATTCGCGTTTTCAGTAATCAATTCAGATGGGATTAACCCTGCCACATGATTTTCAATAAACAGCGACTGCAGATAGGTCCAAATCAGCAAGAGAATAAGAGCAGGGATCAGTGATAGTAACAGCCCATTTGTGCCATAATACTGCGGCAATGAATGAAGTTTTCTTTGATCGCCAGAAACGGACGATAAAGCCCGTGCACGTGACGCAAAAAACGAAACTGCTGATATGATACAAATCGCATAAAGAAGAGTCACCAGCGTCATGTTTTTGCTCGTCCCATAATTACAAAAATGAGAAGCATGTGATTACAAGCTTCTCATAGCGCGTGTTACACGCGTTTAGTTGATTTCAGCAACCATTTCTTGTGTCGCTTCCAGCTCTGGGTCTGATACCAAGCCATACTCGGCCAATGGGCCATCAGGACCCGCAATTTCGTCAGAAACGAAAAATTCCAAATACTCTTTCATACCTGGTACCTGTGAAACGTGCGCGTTCTTTACGTAGAACTGCAATGGACGCGACACAGGATATTCACCAGATGCGATTGTTTCTGTTGATGGCTCAACACCGTTGATGTTCGCCGCATAAAGTTTGTCTGTATTGTTCAACAAGAATGACAGGCCAAAGACACCGATGCCTTCGGGATTCGCATCCAGCGACGCCAATGTTTCTGTGTAATCACCGTCGATGTCGACTGATGCGCCATCTGTGCGCACTTTAAAGCATTCTTTTTCAGCTGCTTTTTTGTCACCACCATTTGCGGCAAAAACTTCGTCATAGGTTCCGACAGCCTTACAACCTGCCAACATCACTTTTGTTTCAAACACTTCACGTGTGCCATGCTTTGTGCCTGGAATGAATGCCTTGATCGCCAATGCAGGCAATGATGCATCAACATCTGCCCATGTGACAGCTTCAGATTTATCTGATAGCGCAAGGTAAATTTGTTCCGGGGTTAGATCTTCAAAACCTGTGTTCTCAAGACGTGTAGAGAATGTAATCCCGTCATAACCAATACGAACTTCGGTTACTTTGCCAACAGTCGCTTCACAAGTTGTCCATTGCTCTTCCTTCATCAATGATGATGAGTTCGCGATATCGATAGTGTTTAGGCCAACACCTTCACACATACGCTTGCGGCCTGCACCTGAGCCACCGCCTTCAACGATTGGTGTTGGGAAATCAAAGTTCTCGCCAAATGCTTCTGCAACGATTGAAGCGTATGGAAGTACTGTTGATGAACCTGCGATGTGAACTTGGTCACGTGCTGCAGCTGATGTTGCTGATACTGCGATTGCTGCGACTGTAGCTTTTACAAAAGACATATTATTCTCCTAAAAGGTCTTTCACCTTGGAACGCATCCTGCGCTTTGCCCTCTGTGTTTAACAATGCTTTGTTATGCTTTTGCGACAGCTTTGTAACAGTTTTATGAACTCTGCGAATTTGCGGGAAAATTGATCGATTTCGCGTCTAAAATAAAAAAGCGCCCCAAAAGTTGGAGCGCTTTATCGCGAAAGTACTATGGATTATGCGAGGTCGAAACGATCCGCATTCATCACTTTGGCCCATGCCGCAACGAAATCAGTAACAAACATATGACCCGAATCTACGCATGCATATTCTTCTGCAATGGCACGAAGCTGCGAATTTGACCCAAAGATCAAATCAGCGCGTGTTGCAGTCCACTTGGTTTCACCCGATGCGCGATCACGACCTGCAAAGTGGTTTCCTGTTTCATCTGTTGCTGACCATTCGGTCGCCATATCCAATAGATTGACAAAGAAGTCATTGGACAATGCACCAGCACGATCGGTCAAGACACCCGTAGCTGAAGCACCGTGGTTTGCGCTCATTGCACGCATACCGCCAACCAAAACAGTCATCTCAGGCGCTGTCAGTGTCAAAAGTTGCGCACGATCCAACAACAACTCTTCAGTTGATGAAGTATATGCACCCTTTTGATAATTGCGGAAGCCATCCGCAATCGGTTCCAACACCGCAAAGCTGTCAACGTCGGTTTGTTCTTGCACCGCATCAACACGACCGGCCGCGAACGGTACCGTTACATCATGACCTGCTGCTTTCGCAGCCTGTTCAACACCAACGTTACCCGCCAACACGATCAGATCCGCCATTGAAACTTGTTTAGAGCCAGCGCCGTTGAACTTTGCCTGAACACCTTCCAATGCTTTCAGAACCCTTGCCAGCTGCTGAGGTTCGTTAGCATCCCAATCTTTTTGTGGAGCCAAACGAATACGCGCCCCGTTTGCGCCACCGCGTTTGTCCGAACCACGGAAAGTAGAAGCAGAACACCAAGCTGTCGCAACCATTTCAGAAACAGACAGACCCAGCGCAGCGATGTCACCTTTCAGTGCCGCAATATCCGCTTCATCGATTTGATCGTAATCGGCGGCTGGTAGGGGATCTTGCCAAATCAAATCTTCTGCAGGGACTTCTTCACCCAGGTACAATGATTTTGGACCAGAATCGCGGTGGGTTAGTTTGAACCAAGCGCGTGCAAATGCATCTGCGAACACCTCTGGGTTTTCATGGAAATGACGTGATACTTTTTCATACGCTGGATCCATGCGCATCGCCATGTCAGCAGTGGTCATCATGATTGGAACGCGCTTGCCTGAACCATCAACTTCTGGTGCGTGATCTTCTTCTTTCAGATCTTTGGCATGCCAGATATGCGCACCTGCTGGGCTCTTGGTTAGTTCCCAATCGTAACCGAAAAGAACATCAAAATAACCCATGTCCCATTCAGTTGGCTTTGATGTCCATGCACCTTCAACACCACTGGTAATTGCGTCAACGCCTTTGCCAGATTTATGCGTGCTCATCCAACCAAGGCCCTGCAGCTCAATCGCAGCGCCTTCTGGCTCTGGACCAACGTGGGCGGGATCACCTGCGCCGTGCGCTTTGCCGAATGTGTGACCGCCCGCAACCAATGCAACAGTCTCTTCGTCGTTCATGCCCATACGTGCAAAGGTTTCGCGAATATCACGACCAGACGCGACTGGATCTGGATTTCCGTTTGGACCTTCTGGGTTCACATAAATCAAGCCCATTTGTACAGCCGCCAGTGGATCTTCCAAATCGCGCTCACCAGAATAGCGTTTGTCACCCAACCACTCTGTTTCAACACCCCAATAGATGTCTTCTTCTGGTTCAAAAATATCGGCACGGCCACCCGCAAAACCGAATGTCTTAAAGCCCATGGACTCAAGCGCAGCATTGCCGGCAAGAACTAACAAATCGGCCCAAGAAATTTGCTTGCCGTATTTTTGTTTAATCGGCCACAATAGGCGACGCGCCTTGTCCAAGTTGCCGTTATCGGGCCAACTATTCAATGGCGCGAACCGTTGCGCACCTGTGCTTGCGCCACCGCGCCCATCACCCGTACGATAGGTACCCGCAGCATGCCACGCCATGCGAATAAAAAATGGCCCATAATGACCGTAGTCGGCTGGCCACCAATCCTGACTATCCGTCATCAATGCATACAGATCTTGCTTTAGAGCTTTCAAGTCAAGCTTCTTAAATTCTTCTGCATAATTGAATTCTGCACCAAGCGGATTTCCCGTCACAGGGTTCTGGTGCAAAACACGCAAATTTAATTGATTAGGCCACCAATCGCGGTTTGTTGTACCGCCAGAGGTTACGCTGGATTGTACATGCATGACAGGGCATTTGCCGGCACTAGGGGTATTTCCGTCCATGAAAGCTCTCCGAATAAAAAGTAAGACTCACCGAAGCACACCGCGCGCTTCAGATGGGCATTATGACTTTAAGTATGATAAAGTAAAATTTATTATTTTGTTTATATTCATTAGTTTTTATTATAATTCGAGATCTACGTTAAATTGAGGGTAATTTTCCCCTGTAAATTTTCTGCTACACACCTAATTCTGAGACCGCATAATTAATTCTGCGGTAACACGAATCCATTTTCATGAAGAATTTCCGAAAATGTATTAGACAAGATGATATCGAAAAGGTTTTTCACATCACCATGTGTCTCAGTTCCAACGAGGGCAACATGATATTCAATTGAACTGTGACTGCTTGCGGGGAGTCGTTCGACAATTTGTACATCCTTTGATGCGACCGCATCACTGAGATAAACCAAACCAAAATCAACTTGGCCCAATTCCACAAGGCGAAGCGCAGAGCGAACATTGTCGGTTTGGACAACTTGATTTTGCAGTGTTTCCCAAAGGCCATAGTGTTCTAATGCTTCTTTTGCGTAAATGCCTGCAGGGACTGAGCCGATCATCGCTGTCACGATTAAGGAGTTTGAATCCCATCGCCCCTCCAAAACTGATACGTCACTGTCCACGCCAGTACGCGAGACCAAAACCATAGAATTTTTGGCAATCACTGAAACGGAGTTTGGGTTCAAAAGCTTGCGATTTAGCAGATGGTCCACCCAACTTTTATTTGCTGAAATGAATATATCCGCGGGTGCACCATGTTGAATTTGCCGCGCAAGCGTTGATGTTCCCGCAACAGAAACGTGAACTTTAATGCCTGTTTCATCGGCATAATTCTGAGCAAGCTCCGTAATCGCGTTTTGCAAACTTGCTGCAGCAAAAATAGTGATGGGTCGTTCGCTTGCGAAACCGAAGCTGGGGACACAACACAAACAAAAAACCAATGAATAGATGCGCCTGCCAATACCCATTGTTCGCCCTATTTCTCACCCGCGATATGTAAAGTTGTCTTTGATGTTTTCAGCACCTGCCTGACACGCTTATCTGGGCCAATGTCAGTGACGAAATGATCAATTGCCGCTACATCAGCAATCTTGATCGGCGCTGTGCGCAAAAATTTTGAACCATCTGCAACCAATATCGATGTTCGCGCGGATTGCAGAATGATGCGACTTGCCTCAACCTCTTGATCGTCAAAATCAAACAGCTCGCCTTCTTCACCCAGCGCAGAGCAACCAACAATTGCGTAATCGAATTTAAACTGCCTGATCGTTTGATTGGTAAACGGACCAACCAGACCACCATCGCTAGGACGCAGCGCACCACCTGTAACAATCACATCAATCTCTGGTGCGTCGCCCAGAACCGTCGCAATATTCATGTTATTCGTGACAACCAACAAACCTTTGTGATTTTGCAATCGTCTGGCAACGGCCTCAGTCGTCGTGCCGATATTTAGGAAAATGGAACATTCGTTTGGGAGCATTTGTGCGCAGTATTCTGCAATGACTGATTTTGCGTCACTGTTCAGGCTTCGGCGTTCGTCATATGCAATATTCGCTGTACCAGAAGCTAAAATTGCCCCGCCATGTACACGTTCAATCCGCCCCATTGCGGCAAGATCGGATAAATCGCGTCGAATGGTTTGAACGCTGACACCAAAACGTGTCGCCAATTCCTCCACTTCCACGTGGCCAGACGTTCTTATTAAATCAAGAATTTCAGGATGCCTAAGGGACATCGACATATATGTAACCCTCTTTTTCAGCAGCATAATCTAAGTTTGCCAAGCGTCAACATTCGAACAATATAGACAACGTTACTTGCTTACATATACTCGCCCCGGAAAGGGAGTTGAAAGATGACATTTGTATTGGCAATCGATCAGGGAACAACATCAAGTCGCGCGATCTTGTTCGATCAAGACATGAAAATTTGTGGCATTTCGCAAAAGGAATTTACGCAACATTTTCCAAATTCTGGCTGGGTCGAACATAATGCGTTTGATTTGTTGAACACAACGTTGGAAACCTGTCGAAATGTCATTTCAGACGTCGGAATAAACCCGTCTGAGATCGCGGCCATTGGGATCACCAACCAACGTGAAACAACAATCATTTGGGACAAGTCAACGGGCCAACCCATTCATAACGCCATCGTCTGGCAGGATCGGCGCACATCCGAAATGTGCGAAACACTGCGTGCAGGCAATCATGAAGATATGGTAACCGCGACAACAGGTTTGCTGTTGGATCCCTATTTCAGTGGAACCAAAGTTGCATGGCTGCTGAACAATGTTGATGGCGCACGCGATCGGGCCAAAGCTGGCGAACTCCTGTTTGGCACTGTGGATTCGTGGCTGGTTTGGAACCTTACGGGTAGGAAATCACATGTAACGGATGCCACAAACGCCGCACGTACATTACTGTATGATATTCACAACGGAAAATGGTCTGATCAAATTTGCGATCTATTGGATATTCCAACCTGCATGCTTCCAACAGTGATGGACAGTTCAGCTGATTTTGGTGTGGTGTCAGATGATGTGTTCGGCGCTGAAATCCCAATTCTTGGGATCGCGGGCGATCAACAGGCGGCAACCGTAGGTCAGGCCTGTTTTGAACCAGGTATGCTAAAATCAACCTATGGAACGGGATGTTTTGCGCTGTTGAATACAGGGGACACACCCGTTCAATCCTCAAACAAAATGCTGACAACAATTGCCTATCAGCTTGATGGCAAACCAACCTATGCGCTTGAGGGGTCGATTTTTGTTGCAGGTGCTGTGGTGCAATGGCTGCGTGATGGTCTAAAGATTATTGAACGTGCGGGGGAAACACAGGCACTGGCAGAATCCGCGGACCCCATGCAAAACGTGATCATTGTTCCTGCCTTCACCGGACTAGGCGCGCCGTACTGGAACGCAGACTGCCGCGGCGCAACCTTTGGCCTGACACGCAATAGCGGTCCCGCAGAATTCGCAAAAGCAGCCTTGGAAAGTGTTGGATTTCAAACGCGCGATCTTTTGGATGCGATGAAATCCGATTGGGGCAGCAGCGGGGGTCAGGTCGTACGCGTTGATGGGGGCATGTCTGCGTCCAACTGGACGATGCAATTTTTGGCCGATATCACGGGCGCCGTTGTGGATCGTCCAACAATCTTGGAAACCACAGCACTTGGGGCAGCTTGGCTGGCTGGGTATCGCGCGGGTATTTATCCAAATCAGGAAGAGTTCGCCAAAACATGGCAACGCGATGCGCAGTTTAATCCAAATATGGCAAATGATATGCGATCCAAACGTTATGCGGCATGGAAACGCGCTGTAAACGCGACATTGTGTGTTTAAAGCGGATCAGTACGATGCAGTGTCACCCGTTTTCCACCATGCGGAACGGGTGGCAGGGAAGGCAGAAACGGCAAACCCGTTGCCTTGGCCAAACCGCCATCTGTCGTCAGAATGCCAACTTTCCAACCCTTAAAACGCGTTTTTAGTGTTTGACCCATCGCACCATAGAGCGAGAACAACATTTTGCGTTCGCCGATACGACCGCCATAGGGTGGGTTAATAATCACAATTCCCGCAGGTGCATCTGGCGGTTCAAGATCACTGATCGTAGCATTTTGAAACTGTATCATGTCGCCAACTGCTGCGCGATGGGCATTATCCTGCGAAAGGCGGATTGCACCCATATCGCGATCAAATCCGAAAAACCGGCCCAAAACTTGCGTTGGCTTTGCGTTTTGTTTCAGTTGATCCCATTTACCGTGATGGAATGAGGCAAGTTTTTCAAAGGCAAATGAACGCGATCGTCCTGGGAACAAACCCGCCGCTTGCTCGGCTGCCTCAATCGGAAATGTCCCAGAACCGCACATAGGATCAACTATAGTCTGTGATCCGTCGTATCCCATTTGTCGCAAAAATAATGACGCCAGCGTTTCGCGCATGGGCGCTTTGTTCAATGCTTCTTTATGTCCACGAATGTGAAGTGCGGGGCCACTTGTATCGATTGAGAATGTGCAAAAATCATCAAAAATCCGCACTTTTAAAACCAGCTCGGCCTCTGGCGAAATCCCAACACCTGCTGTTTCGTTTATGGCACGTTCAATGCGCTGTGTGGCCGCGCCCGCATGATAAATCCGTGATTTTCGCGATGTTGTTTCAACACGAATTGGAACATCGGAACGCAAAAAATCACCCCACGGAAATTTGCGTGACCGTTTATCAAGTTGGGCCAAATGCATTGCCCGAAAACCACCCAACCGCACCAATACACGGGTGGCGCCGCGCAGACATAGGTTGGCGCGCCAAACGTCCTGCCAATTTCCGTCAAATTCAACACCGCCGCTGACGACTTCGGCGCTGGGAAAGCCAAGTTCAACCGCTTCTTCCAGCAGCACATGTTCCAAGGATGGGGGCGCCACCAAGAATATTTTCATCGCAGTATCCATAGGCGTCACCTAACAGGGTCTGCAGAAGTTGACGAGAGATAGTTAGTCAAAAGTGATTGAAACACGACCAAATGCACCAAAATCTGCGTCAATCTTTGAACCAGAGGGGCATTCAATTGGTCGGATAAAGGACCCTGACAAGACAATATCACCTTTGCGCAGACCCTGGCCATATCGCGCAAGGCGGCGTACTAACCACACCATGCTTTCAACTGGATCGTTTAAGACACCAGCACCCAGGCCTGTTTCCTCAATTTCGCCGTCACGATGAACAATGGCACCAACCCAGCGCAGATTAAAATCAGTAATGTTGTGTTTTTCTGCGCCCAGTACCACACCGGCATTTGCGGCATTATCGGCGATTGTATCAAACACAGTGCGTGTTTTTCCCGTTGCTGGATCAATGCGTTTTATGCGTGTGTCCAAAATTTCCAAACTTGGCGCGACATAGGCGGTTGCTGCAATAATATCCTGTCCCAAAACATCAGCACCCGCAATATCATCTGACATCACAAATGCGATCTCTGCCTCAACACGCGGCTGTATGAAACGCCCCGCTGGAACATGTGCACCGTTTTCAAACGCCATATCATCAAACAAAATGCCGCTATCAGGAATATCGATATTCAATGCGTATTGCATCGCCTTTGACGTCAGTCCAATTTTCCATCCAATGATACTGCATCCAGATGCCTGTTTATGATCCACCAAGGCGGATTGTATGGCATAGGCGTCATCCATATCCATATCAGGATGTGCCAACGATAAAATGTCGATCTGTGACCGCTTGGCTTCTGCTTTGAAAAGTTGTTCGGCGACGGCGCGAATTTCTGCGGGCGACATCATGCCTGTTCATCCGCAATCGTGTTTGTCAGAGTTCCGATTCCTTCAGCAGTCACCGTTACAATATCGCCAGGTTTCAAAAACTGTGGCGGGTCCAGGCGGGCACCAGCACCTGTCGGTGTTCCAGTGATGATAATGTCACCTGGCATCAGGGTCGTGAATGTTGAGATATATTCGATCTGGCGTTTGATCGGGAACAACATACGGCTGGTGCGATCGTCTTGACGAAGTTCACCGTTCACATGAGTTGTGATGCGGATATCATCCAACTGTGATGGGTGCGTAAATGGCACCAACCACGGGCCCATCGCGCCAGAGGATTCCCAATTCTTACCCTGGGTGACATTGAATTTGGCATGACGCACCCAATCGCGAATCGTCCCCTCATTACACAACGTGATCGCAGCGATATGATCATAGGCCTGGTCCTGCGGAATGCGGCGACCCTGTTTTCCAATGACAATCGCAATTTCGCCTTCGTAATCCAATTTTTCTGATTCAGGTGGACGGATCAGCGGCGCGTTTGCTGATGTAAAACTGCGCGCGAAACGTGGAAATAACGACATGTTGGGCGGGGCTTCAACCCCGTCTTTGTACTCTGCGTTTCGATCTGGGAAATTCACGCCAACGCATATAATTTTTTCTGGGTGTGCGACGGGTAGTTCATATTGAATATCATATAGTTTGAAATCAATCTCGCGCCCCACCGCTGCCTTGGCCAAGTCCTTTAACGCACCTGCAACCACAACATCCTGTAGGGATGAAAATTGTGGAAATGCCGCGTTCATCGAGATCGCACCAGCATCGGTCACAATGCCAAAATGAAGCTGTGCGGCGGCTGTAAAACTGGCAAAATGGGTCATGTTATATCCTTTGCAATCTGCAATATGACATCATAGGCGGTTTCGATGTCCTGTTTTTCGCAATCAAATTGACCAACCTGAAAACGAATAACCTTTTGTCCTTTGTGGATCGTTTGAGTCAGATAAATGCGGCCATCATCATTGATTGCATCGACAAGTTTTTGATTCAAAACGTCCAAATCTTGATCCGTGTCGGGGACATATCGGAACGTAAACAGGGACAGAATTGGATCTGTGACGACTTCAAAATCTGGGGTGCTACGGAATTTGACTGCAATCTCACACGACCAATTGACGTGATTGCGAATGCGTTCGCGCAAATTTTCCAAACCATAACTGCGCAGTAAAAACCAAATCTTCAGCGCGCGAAAACGCCGACCCAAGGGAACGGACCATTCTGAATAATTGATCAATCCGTCCTGTCCATGTGTTTTCAGGTACTCAGGTTGAATTGCCAGCGTCCGGACCAAATCATCAGGATCGCGCAAGAAATGCGCAGAGCAATCAAATTGGGCGCCCAGCCATTTATGGGGATTGAAAACAATGCTATCAGCATCTTCAACACCGCGCCACAGCGTTTGAAATTCGGGACAAATCATGGCCGACCCTGCCCATGCCGCATCGACATGAACATAAAGATCATGTCGTTTTGCCACGGAAATCACGCCCGCAATATCATCACACGCGCCAATGCTGGTCCCACCCGTACAGGCGATTACACCAATAGGAATATGACCCGCGGCAATATCTGTTTCAATCGCATGGTTGAGTGTATCACAATCCATCGCATATAGGGGTCCAGCACTTGGGATACGTACAATGTTTTCGGCACCAATGCCCGCAATCCAGACTGCACGATCAATCGACGAATGCACCTGGTCACTGCAATAAATGCGTAATTGCCCCTTGTTGTTTAGGCCTGATGTATTGCCCGTCCATGCGATTGCACGTTCGCGCATTGTCAGAACCGCCGCTAGGGTTGCACCCGATGCGCTGTCTTGGATTACGCCTTTAAATGCATTTGGCAAACCTATTGCCTGACGCAACCAATCAATGACCCTAGTTTCCATTTCGGTTGCCGCAGGTGAGGTTTGCCACAACATGCACTGCGCAGCCATCGTCGATGTGATGATATCCGCCAACATTGACGGTGGGCTGGCGTTTGCGGGGAAATACGCGAAAAAGCGTGGATGCTGCCAATGCGTCATTCCGGGCATCACAATGCGTTCGAAATCAGACATAATTTCCGTCATGTCAGTGCCCGTTTCAGGCGCGCTTTTCTCTAATTGCTGTGCAATGTCACCAGGTTTGGTTTGGGCGCGCACGGGGCGATTGCGCAGTGTTTTATGATATTCTGCGCCCCACTCACCAAGGTGTTCGACCCATTTTTCGTATTCATCCCAATTCATATCTGGTCCTATGGTGCGATAATGGGCTGCGCTTTTAACACAGGGTCAACGGGGGTTGTGCCATCAAATAGGCTACCCTCTTCAAACCAGGATTTTGGTGCGGCGGCACCCCATAATGTTTGACGCTGCGGATCGGTCAAATCCCATTTAATGGGCTCCAAATCTGGATCAACGGTTTGATAATCACTGCAATAGATTTCAATGCGGTGGCCATCAGGGTCACGGACATACAAAAAGAAGGCATTTGAAATGCCATG
>JAFMKS010000002.1:0-47107 GCA_017852835.1 Paracoccaceae bacterium | reverse complement strand
AAATTTACGGATGCATCAACATCGCTGGAAAACATGTTGAAGTGGTCAATTCGTAAGGGTTTGACCCCCCGATACAGCGCATATTTTTGATGGATTGGGGCCAAACGCTTCATCTTGGCATAAAACTCAAGCGGTATTCCCCATGGATCACGCGACCGTAGAATACGGCCGAAAAACGGCTTTTCAATCCACTCAACAGGTAGCCCGCGTTCCGTAAAAAAATCGCTTAAGCGGTCTAAATCTGCATCTTCCCAAACCTTAAACCCCAAGACACCAACAGATGCCGTATCGGACTTAATCAGATGAATACAGTGGTGGCCACGCTCCTCCATCGCACGCAGGTATATGGCATCCTCTGTTTCATGCGTAATTTGTAGGCCAAGGGTGTCCACATAAAACGCACGCGACGCCGCAAGATCACGTACGTTATATTCCACATGACTTAATCGGACGACATTGAAATCGGGGTTTAAATTGGGTGCTGGTACGGGCATTACAGTTTTCCTAGTTTTGGGATAGTGTGCGATCCAGTGGCAAATCCAATATGTTTTTGTTCCATATAAAACTCAAACGACCAATCGCCGCCATCACGACCGATGCCGCTAGCCTTAACACCACCAAAGGGTGTGGGCAGGTGTCGCACGTTTTCCGAATTCACCCAAATCATACCTGCCTCTAACTTATCACTAAATCGCAGTGCTCGGGTCAGATCATTGGTCCAGATATAGCCCGTTAAGCCATAATTCACGTCATTGGCCATCTGTAACGCTTGATCTTCATCAGTGAACCGAATGGATGTTAAGACAGGTCCAAATATTTCTTCTTGTGCAATGCGCATGTCGTTTGTCGCATGTGTGAACAGGGTTGGTTTTACGAAAAATCCAATATCACCGTCACGCGCACCACCTGCTGCGACTGTTGCACCATCCGTCTTTGCAATATCAAAGTATGAGGAAACTTTGTTAAAGTGGGCGGTGTGAATAAGTGGGCCAACTTCGGTCGCTGGATCAAGGGGATGACCAACCTTGATCGCATTTACACGTTCAATCAATTTCGCCTCGAACGTATCTGCAATTGTGTCTTGCACCAACAAACGGGACGACGACGTACAACGTTCGCCATTCAACGAATAAATCATGAATATCGCTGCATCCAAGGCGCGGTCCAAATCCGCATCATCAAATACAACGACAGGGTTTTTACCGCCCAGTTCAAAGTGAACACGCTTTAACGTATCTGCACCCTGTTTCATAATTTGGCTGCCCGTACGGCTTTCGCCGACAAATGCAATCGCCTTGATATCTGAGTGTTCGCATAGAGCTTTGCCAGCCTCTTCTCCAATCCCATTTACCAAATTCCAAACCCCATCTGGTAAACCTGCCTCCTTTGCAATCTCCATCAGAATGCTGGCTGTTACCGGACTTAGCTCTGCGGGTTTGTGAACAACGGTGCAGCCTGCGGCTAATGCGGGCGCGATTTTCCACGTGGATAGCATAAAGGGTGTGTTCCATGGCGTAATGACACCAACGGGACCAATTGGAACACGCGTTGTTACATTTATAAGTGTTGGGGAAGGCAGGCTTTGGCCATCGCGCGCGGCAGGTGCACGATCAGCAAAGAACCGAAAATTCTCGGCACCGCGGATCGCGGCCTTGGCCATAAATCGAATAGGTTGCCCTGTGTCCCAACTTTCGCACAATGCGATCTCTTCGGCGCGGGCAACGATGCCATCCGCGATCTTGTGTAGGATTTTTTTCCTCTCGATTCCCGTTAGATCACGCCATTCAGGAAATGCGTTTTTCGCGGCATCCGCTGCCAATGCAATTTCTTCGGCACCTCCCTTGGCAACATCGCAAATAAAGGATTCATCAACTGGTGAAATAGATTGAAATGTATCTCTGCTTTTGGACCAAAGATTTTTACCATTGATATGGTGCGACACACCCGTCGATTTAAAACGTTCAAGGTATCCAGATAGTTTTTCTAAATTCGAAGTTAAATCTGACATTTATAGCTCCAGGTATTTTCGGATTGATCCAGATTTTGGTGAAAGCGCTGCATCGATATCGCGCAGCTCTAGGGACAACGCCAGCGATCGGCGCCGCATAACGTCAGCAACAAATTCATTGGCAGCGTCAAATATTTTCTGGGCTGCATTTTGCTTGGTTTCCATATCACGACCTTCGCGGATACGAACGGCGATATCGATAAACCCATGTTCGGGGTTTCCGTCTGCTATTGCATAATGGTCAACCCGCACCGCGCGAACCTTTACCCCAGCCAATGGAAATGCATCTATTGACGCCGCGACGCCGCGTAGAGTGTTACACAATCCGCCTATGTCCACGTCTGGTTCAACATTCGCAGAATAGTCGATCATTAGGTGTGGCATAGAAATATCCTTAACATCGAAATCATTAACATGTTAAATATATTGCATCAATCGAGTCAATTGTTATTATACTCACATGAAGCAACTACCCTCGACACAACGATCATTACCAATCGCGCTTATTCGGGCGCGTGAGAATGTGATGTCCCCAATTCGTCAGATGTTGAGCGAAAGTGGTCTGACGGAACAACAATGGCGTGTTTTACGTGTTCTAAACGAACACGGCGCGTTAGAACCCTCTCAACTATCCAAGCATGCAGCACTCTTACTGCCCAGCCAGACACGGATCGTTCAATCCATGGCACAAAAGGGGTTCGTAGTGCGGCGCGAACACCCCAATGATCGCAGACGCACAGTGATCGAAATTACAGATATGGGTCAGGCAATAATTAATGATAATGCGGCCAAAGCTGCCGAAATTGCCGCGCAAATTCGCGATAAACTTGGCCCACGGCGGTTTGAAACGCTGTTAGATATACTTGATGATTTACGAGATCTAGAGTGATTGGAACCCAGACCGCAATGCCGCCAAAATTGTGTCCACGTCCTCAGCCGTCAGAACCAAGGGGGGTGATAAAATGACATTCGGCCCCGATACACGGATCATTGCACCACTTTCATAGGCCGCCTTTTGCAACTTAACCGGTGTCACCTTATCAATTGGTTTTTTTGTTGCACGCTCAGACACCAGTTCAAGTGCGCACATCAATCCATGTCCACCACGCACATCTCCAATCATGTCAAAATCGTCATACAGTTTTTGGAGACCTTCAAACAACTGTTGACCAAGCGCGGCGGCGTTGTCTTTTACATTTAAACGCAGTGTTTCCGTGACACATGCAATTGCCGCCGCTGCCCCAACTGGATGACCAGAATACGTATAACCATGCCCAATGGCGGCTTTGCCCTCAGTGTCGCCCTCAAACACCTCAACAACATGATCAGCAATCATAACCGCGCCAAACGGAAAATATCCATTGGTGATCGCCTTGGCTGTGCACATGAGATCAGGTTTAACACCCCAGTGCCGTGAACCCGTCCAACTCCCCGTGCGCCCAAAGGCCGTGATAACCTCATCCGCGATCAGAAGGATGCCATGTTGATCACAGATTTTGCGCACGCCTGGCATAAAGCTTTCGTGTGGCGGAATAACGCCCCCTGCGCCCAAAATTGGCTCCATTATCAGTGCGGCAATCGTATTGGCACCTTGGAATGCAATTTCATCCTCTAGCGCTTGCAAGCATAACTGCGCAAGGCTTTCTGGGTCCGTTTCATTAAACGGATTGCGATACGTGTAGGGCGCGGGAATATGAAAACATCCCGGCATCAGCGGTTCATAGGCGGTGCGAAAATTCGCATTTCCGTTTACAGATGCGCCGCCAAAATGCGTACCGTGATACCCCTTTTTCAACGACAAATATTTCGTACGCGATTCTTGCCCTTTGATCTTATGGTATTGACGCGCAAGCCGCAGCGCCGTTTCAACCGAGTCTGATCCACCAGAGGTATAAAATGCCCGCGTTAATCCATCAGGTGCAAAGAAATCCTGCAACATGTCACCCAGTTCGATGACACAGTCGTTCGAAGTTCCCCGAAAAATCGAATAGTAGGGAAGGCGATCCAACTGATTTGCGATTGCGGCCTTTACGGGTTCACATGAATACCCAAGGTTCACATTCCACAAACCGCCAACCGCATCAACTACCTGATGACCGTCCACATCCGAGATACGCGTCCCTTCAGCCTCTGTTACAATGGTTGGAGGGTTATTAAGGCTATCGGCAGGATGCGCCATAGGGTGCCAAATCGATTTTGCGTTCCGCTCTTTCAAATAGTTTGAATCTTTCACCGAAGCGCCTCCTTTATGTTAGGGTGAATCAAGTGACACAGGCATTGCGCCAGCCATCAAATCGGTAATCATTCGAGCGCGTTCCTGTACAGCCGCGATCATCCTGGATCGCAACGCCTCATTCACGCGTCCCACAGGTGCAGCAATGGCCAAGGCACCACAGACGGTTGCACCACCTGCAAATATTGGCGCGGCAACACTGTGGACATCTTGTTCAAATCCACTAACGGATTCTGCATATCCACGCGCAGAAATACGCCCAAGTTCATCCCTGATTTGCGAGGGGTCCACCATTGTATGGCTCGTGCGTTTATCCAAAGGTTTGGACAAAATTGCATCAACCAACGCTACTTTTGAATAGGTTAGAACCGCTAGCCCCGAACTGGTCGCATGAAACGGTAAACGTTCGGCGTCTTCCATCGTCACCCGTGTGCCGTGCTTTGCACTATAGGCATATGTCAGCGTTGACAATTCATCTCCAGATACCTGTGACACATGCGTGGTCTCCCCAATTTCTTCGGCCAAGGCACGCACATGCTCTTTCGCGATACTGCGCAAAGGAACGGTTGTTTCGCGCAGAACCGCCAATCGCATTATTCCTGGGCCGATGCGGTACATCCGATCCGCACCTACTTGCTCAACAAACCCATATTCTGCCAAATCGCTCATCAATCGGTAAACAGTCGCCTTATTCATTCCCGATTGGCGCGATAATTCGGTTAACCCGATTTCAGGCTGACTATTCGAAAACAATCTAAGCAGACTCAGTGCCTTAGATGTTGTTCCCATGGAATTTACCCTTACTGATAGTTCGGCGTTGATGGATTTGTTGTGTCTTTTTCGGTAGGCCCTATTTTTTGTTGACAGAAAGACGTAGGCTCTGTCAATCTGAAAAAGAACCATTGGTTCATATAATAAACCGATATGGTAAACAGGGAGACTACTATGACCGCAACGAAACTGCTTTGCGGAGCAGCGGCACTTGCAATGTCTGCGTTGGCAGGCACCGCAATGGCAGAATATCCAGAAAAACCCGTAACCTTCGTCGTTCCATGGCCTCCAGGCGATTTGGAAGATGTGCTGACACGTATGATTGCCGAGGATTTCCAAGCAACATACGGAACATCCGCAGCAGTCGTTAACAAGCCAGGCGGCGGTGGCGGACCGTTCCCAGGCGCGATTGAAGTGGCAAACGCACCTGCCGATGGATACATGGTCGGCTCTTTCGTGATTGGTGTGCCTGTTGTTGGCCACCAGATCGGCATCGACGATCTCACACCCGAACGCTTTGACCCGCTTGGCATCTTTTTGACCTACCCATTCGTGATCGCAACAGCAGGGGATGCACCGTATTCATCGATGCAAGAACTGGCAGAATACGCAAAATCAAACGATGTTGCGCTTGGCCACTTTGGTGATCCATTGACACCGACCCAAGTTACAAAAGCATTTGCAAAAAATGCAGGGTTTGAGTGGGGATCAGACGCAGCATTTGACGCACTTGATTGTAACACATTGGCATCTGGCGATGCGGATGTAATCAACACAACACTTCAACTTATCCTACCATGTTTGGATAGTGTGAAGGTTCTGACATCAATCACAGATTCGCGCATTCCATTGGTGCCAGATGCCCCAGCGATCGGTGAACTCGACCCAGCGCTGAACATCGCCTTGTGGAACGGACTGTTTGTTCGCAAAGAAACACCACAGGATGTGCGCGATAAGATCATCGCTGTCGCCAAAGAAACTGTAATGTCAGACCGTGCACAAGCCGTAGCCAAAGAAACAGGTGCATTGGTGTATTGGCAAAGTGCAGATGACAGTGCGGCACGCGTTGCAAATGACATTGCAACCATGGACCGTATCGGTGCATTGCTAGATTAAACAAAGACGGTCGGGCCATGCCCGACCCCATCCACCATGGGCAGATTACATGCGCGGAGATTCCGTTGAAGAGCGTCGTTTTAAAGGGCCCATTCGCGGTCAATTGATTTTTGCGCTTCTCTTTTTGGCTTTATCAATCTTGCTTATTTCGCAGTTGGGCGATCAAACAAAGTGGATCAAAAAAACCAAATTTGCCGCCCAACCCCGACTTTGGCCGATGATTGCCCTGACTGGCATGGTGTTTTTCACAGGCTTACATTTGTGGCGACTGCCACGACGCAGGATTTTGCAAGTTGATCTGCAAGAGGCCAAGCGGTGGTTACAAGTTGTTGAATACTGTGTTTGGTTCATCGCCTATGTTTGGGTGGTCCCGGACCTAGGATATTTGATCAGCACACTCATATTTTTGCCTGCGCTTGCATATCGCGCAGGATACAAAAATAAGAAAATGATGACCTATGCCGCCTGTATTGGGTTCAGCATTGTCGTTATTTTTAAATCGTTCCTCGAGGTGAAAATACCGGGGGGCGCGATTTATGAACTCTTTCCAAACGCCATGCGCAGCTTTTTCATTCTAAATTTCTGAGGATACCGATGGACGTTTTAGTTTCAGCCTTAGAAATCTTAATGCGGTGGGATGTGATCCTCGCGCTGCTTGTTGGTTCTGTCGGTGGTGTTGTGATTGGCGCAATTCCGGGTGTTGGCCCTGCTGTTGCAATTGCAATCCTATTGCCCGCGACATTTTCCATGGATCCAATTGTGGGTTTAACCACACTGTTGGGTATTTACGGATCGTCAATGTACGGCGGCGCGATACCAGCAATTCTGATCAATACACCAGGAACCGCCGTTAATGCACTAACCACCTATGATGGTTTCCCCATGACCACCCGAGGAGAGGCGCGGCGCGCGTTATCGCTTGCCTATTCTGCGTCATTTTTCGGGGGCGTGTTTTCGGTGATCTGTTTGATTTTGTTTGCACCGACTTTGGCAAAAATTGCGCCCCTGTTTGGATCGCGTGAAATATTCTTGGCTGCACTGCTGGGATTGATTTTGGTGATTGTTGTGCACCGTGGACAAACCTTAATCGCCGCCGCGCTCGTTTGTTTTGGGATATTCCTGAACACAGTGGGTCTTGAACCCGTGAAATACACAAAACGGTATACGTTTGATCAGTCGTTTTTATCAGGTGGCATTGATCTGATCGTTGTGGTCTTGGGGCTTTTTGCACTTTCTCAGGCGTTTTATCTCTTGAACGGGGACGATGAAAAAATCCGCCTCACAAAACTGCGCGGTGGCATGTTGCAGGGATTACGCGAATTGGCCAAGCACCCCCGCATCGCTGCCGTTTCGGGCAGTTTTGGTGTCACAATGGGCATGATCCCAGGTGTTGGGGAATTCACTGCACAGTTCCTAAGTTATTCCTATGCTCAGCGCAGTTCAAAGCGGCCAGAGGATTTTGGCCGAGGATCAAGCGAGGGTTTAATCGCGTCCGAAACCGCAAATAACGCTGTACCCGCTGCTGCCATGGTGCCTCTGCTTGCGCTTGGTATCCCTGGTGAGGCGTTAACGGCCATGATGCTATCGGTGTTCTATGTGCATAACGTTGTACCTGGTCCGCAACTGTTCGCCAATCAGATGGATTTCGTAGTGGCGCTCTACATCGCGCTTTTGATCCTGAATGTACTGGTCTTGGTCTTTCTGATTTTTGCGACAAACAGCATCATAAACGTGGTGAAAATCCCCAACCGCTTTTTGGGCGCCATCATCCTGACGCTTAGCTTTGTTGGGGTGTATTCGCTTCGCAATTCAATGACGGATTGCATCATCGCAGCACTTTTTGGGGTGATTGGTTTTGCCTTAAAACGCCTTAGCCTGCCTGTCGTCCCCATTATCCTTGGAATGGTGTTGGGTGGCATTATGGAAGTAAAGCTGCGCGCAGGAATGGCACGTGTGAAAGAGCCAATTGATTTCATTGATCGTCCAATCGCATTTATCCTGTTTATGATGATTGTTGGGGTTCTGATCCTACATGTCCGACGTGTTTTGGCAGAACGTCGAGAAATAAAGGCTGAAAAATTCGCACACAAACACGTATCAACGAATTTTGGTTTTTATCTAAACAACCGCCAAACCCGCATCATGCACACACGATCAAAATCTGTTCGACGCTCTCATCTAAGGTATTCACGCCGTGACAAATAATCTGATCGATAAACGCAGACGCCTGTTGGGGCCGAATATGTCCCTATTTTATGATGATCCAATCCATTTGGTGCGGGGGCAGGGAGTTTGGGTATATGACGCAGATGGGCGCAAATACCTTGATTGCTATAACAACGTCCCCCACGTTGGGCATTGTCACCCACATGTGGTTGAGGCGATTGCAAAACAGGCCGCCACGTTGAATACCCACACTCGTTATCTACACGATGGGATCCTGTCATATGCGGAGCGTTTAACCGCAAAGTTTGATGATCCACTGTCCAGTATGATCATGGTTTGCACGGGATCAGAGGCCAATGATATCGCCTTGCGTATGGCCGAGGCGGTTACAGGCAAACGCGGAATTATTGTGACGGATCACACCTATCACGGTAACACAACTGCGGTTGCGGCCCTTTCATCGACCAATCGGGCCAGCACATCGCAAACGGACCATATTCGCTTTGTTACCGCCCCCGACAGTTACCGCCCACCGCGAGATATGATGCCAGAACAACATGCCGCCGACTTCGCGCGTCATGTGGAAAATGCTATTGATGATCTGGAACGCTCTGGGATCGGGTTTGCAGGGCTGCTGATTTGTCCATTCTTTGCAAACGAGGGTTTTCCAGATTTACCTGAAAACTGGTTGGCCCCAACCGTTAGGGCCGTAAAAAATGCAGGGGGCCTGCTCATCGGGGATGAGGTTCAACCAGGGTTCGGGCGGATTGGTTCGCACATGTGGGGTCATCAATATCAGGGATTTACCCCTGATGTCGTTACATTGGGAAAACCAATGGGTAACGGCCATCCTGTTGCGGCAGTTATCACGTCAGATGATATCATTTCGGCATTCCGCACATCCTTCAGATACTTCAATACATTTGGTGGCAACCCTGTTTCCGTGGCCGCAGCGAACGCAGTATTGGATGTTATTGAAACTGAAAACCTGATGGATAATGCAGACCGAGTTGGCGCTTATGCCAAAGCAGAGCTTTCGCGGTTATCCGAAACTCATCCAATCATCGGCAATGTGCGCGGCAAAGGTTTGTTTTTTGGAACAGAGTTGGTGTTGGATAAATCAGACAAATCACCCGCGACAGACATCGCAAATCAGGTTGCAAATCTAATGCGCCAAAATGGGATTTTGATGAATAAATTGGGCATCCATTACAACACCACAAAAATGCGTCCGCCCATGCCCTTTTCCATGGAAAACGCTGATCTCATGATCGAAGTTTTTGATCATGTCCTTACCCAAGTTGAAAGCACATTGTGATGGACAACCTTGGCCCAGAACTGACGCAATACTGGGACTTTGATCCGGACAGTTTCCAATTACTTGCCGCGCGCGAAAACACGATCTATTGCGCACAAACCGAGCGTGGTAAAATTGTTATTCGTAAACATCGAGCTGGGTATCAGGATGCGACGAGAATTGAATCCGAACTGTGCTTAATGCACGCGATGAAGGCAGCAAACTGCAGCGTGCCCAATGCAATTGCTGCCAAAAACAATCGTTTTGTCATCGCTCATGAAGGCGACCACTTTACCGCAGTCAGTTGGGTTTCGGGAAAAACAATGTCGGATGTTTTGTCATCGGACCCGAATGTCGACAGGATCACACAAATCTATCATGACCTGGGTGTACGCCTAGCCGAATTCCATGATACGGCGGACGCGTGGTCCCCGCCCAAAAACTTTTCACGACATTCTTGGGACCGCTTGGGCCTGGTTGGGGCGCAGCCGTTTTGGGGACGGTTTTGGGACAATCCTGATCTGTTGCCTGATGAACGTTATATCTTTACCCAAATCCAAGACCAAATGAATGAGGCGCTTTCACATTTAGAGGACACGCTTGATTATGGCCTGATCCATGCGGATCTGATCCCTGACAACGTGATGATTGATGAAAATGACATCACGTTTTTGGATTTCGATGACTGCGGGTTTGGATTTCGATTATTCGACATCGCGACCATTCTGTTGAAACAAATCGAAACCCATGATTTTCAAGATAAGGCCAAAGCGCTGATGGAGGGGTATCGAACACGACGGGATTTAGATCCGCGATTTGTTCTGATGTTCCTTGTGCTGCGTAGTCTGACCTATGTGGGTTGGATCGTTGACCGTCCAAATATTGAAAATGCGGCCGCACGATCACGACATTTTATTGAACGCGCTCGGGTTTTGTCGGAACAATTCATGGGAAACGAAAATAGCGATTAAGGGGATTTCTATGTTTGATAAAACGATCCTAGTCATCGGAACATATGACACAAAAGATGACGAATTAAATTATCTATGTGATCTCATTCGTGCCCAAGGGGGCGGTGTTTTAACAATGGACGTTAGCGTTCTGGGTGATCCAAGTGTTCCTACCGATATTTCAAAACACGACATCGCGAAATCCGGTGGCAGCACCATCGAGGCCGCAATCGCAAGCGAAGACGAAAACGTCGCGATGCAAATCATGGCAAATGGCGCAGCGGCGAAGGCACTCGAACTTTATCTTGCGGGTCGCATTCATGGTGCCATCATTCTGGGCGGCAGTATGGGAACAGACTTGGCATTGGATGTTTGTCAGGCGCTCCCTCTTGGTGTTCCAAAATACATCGTTTCCACTGTTTCATTTTCGGCAATGCTGCCCCCGGAACGATTGGCCGCAGATGTTCAGATGATCCTGTGGGCAGGGGGATTGTATGGTTTGAATTCGATCTGCAAATCATCCCTGTCCCAGGCCGCTGGCGCCGTATTGGGTGCCGCACGCGCGGTTGAGGCGCCCAAACGCGAAAAACCCCTGATCGGAATGACTTCGTTTGGCAAAACGATCCTACACTATATGGTGACACTCAAGCCAGAATTGGAAAAACGCGGGTTCGAAGTGGCCGTGTTTCACGCCACTGGAATGGGCGGGCGGGCGTTCGAATCTCTCGCATCGCAGGGACAATTTGCAGCCGTAATGGACTTTGCCCCACAAGAAATTTGTAACCAGATTTTTGGCTCTGGCATAACAGCGGGGCCTGACCGTATGACAAATGCGGGCAAAGCAGGGATACCACAAATTATTGCACCTGCATGCTATGATTTGGTCGATTTGATCGGATGGCAAGACATCCCAGCACACTTCCAAGAACGCGACAGCCATGCCCATAATCGTCTGATCACTTCAATCGTTTTGAACGATGATGAACGTCGCAAAGTTGCGCGGGAATTCAACGAACGATTGGCGGGGGCGCAAGGCAAAACAACATACATCCTGCCGACCCTAGGCTGCAATGAATGGGACCGAGAGGGCGCACCACTACACAACAAACAGGGGTTGGACGCCTTTATTCAGGAAACGCGAGAGACACGTCCCCAAAATGTAGAGTTGATAGAGTTGGACTGCCATATCAACGATCCAGAGTTTTCAGAAACAGCGCTTGCCATTCTGGATCATTGGATAGCCGAGGGTGTAATCAAATTATGATGAACGTTTGGACGCGCCATGTTCAATAAATTGGGCAACCCACTGTGCAAATTGCTCACGATCCGCACGGCGGGTGCTCAGTTCAGTTCTGGCGTGTTGGGTGACGTCGTATCCAACATAGTCTTGCAATTCATCAACCAAGGCAGAAATGAAATTATGCGTCATTTCGGGGTGATGTTGGATCGTAAAGATATGATCACCCAAAGTGAACCCCGCGTTTTCGCACCCCTCAGAAGACGCAATTCTGCGGGCGCCGCTCGGCAGTTGCGATACTTGTTCAATATGCGAGGCGTAAAGATCAATTTCCCCCATTTGATCACCCCATGGAAATGGTTCCATGCCCCGGGTACGCAAAACGCCGTGACCCCATCCTTGCGGATTTCGCATCAAGGTGCCACCCAAGGCAACAGCAATCGCCTGATGACCAAAGCACGCTCCAAACATGGGAATCCTGCTCACATGAATATCTTGGATCAAGGACAACAACCTATTGATCCAATCAGCACTATCCCCAACCGATGCGGGGCTACCCGTAATCATAAACCCATCAAATTCACCAATATCAGACGGGAAATTGCCATCCTTGACAGAAAAGACAACTGTTTCCCATTCTGGGCGCACGAGTTGGATAAAATCGGTGAACTTCTCGCCATCTTTGGGGTGACGCTGCGCAAAATCGCTTTCATCCGTATTCGTCATCAAAATGGCAATTTTCATCGACTTCCCTCTCTTTGCGGTATGCTTACAGTAGTGTGGGGTAAAACAACAACACAACAGGAATGCGTATGACAACTTGGACACCAACAGATGATGGATTTGCGGATTTGACGGATCACGACACGTTTACCAATGGCGTTCCACACAATACGTTTCGTCGTTTGCGGGATACGGACCCAATTCATTGGACGGATTACAACGATGGGATTGGGTTTTGGTCCATCACACGGCATCAAGATATTTGTGAAATGAACCGCAACACCGCTGTGTTTTCCTCGGCACGCGGGATCCGAATGGAGGATCAAACCTACGAAGAATATCTGGCGCGGCGAACATTTCAGGAAACAGACGCACCTGAACATATGAAAACACGGATGAAGGTCGCCAAGGCATTTTCAGGCCCTGTGATCGCAAAATTCGAAGAGGACATTCGCACCCTATGTGCAGAAATCTTGGACGATGTTTTACAATTAAACGAATTTGACGCGACTAAAACCATCGCACGCGAATTACCTATGCGTATGTTGGGGCGCATTTTGGGCCTGCCAGAAGAGGACCTACCTTGGCTGGTGGAAAAGGGTGATGCGCTGATTGCGAATACAGATCCCGATTTCACAGATCACGTTTTGGATCAAATGGATACCGATGAATTTCGCATGATGCCCTTTAATTCACCTGCGGGTGCCGAACTATTCCTATACGCAAAGGATTTGTTAAAGCGGAAAGAGGCATCTGGCGATGACGACGGCATTTTGCATATGATCCGTCAGCCAGACAAAGATGGGAATGTCATTTCAGAGGAAGAGTTCAGAAATTTCTTTTGCCTTTTGGTTGCGGCGGGAAATGATACCACCCGATATTCCATTGCCGCTGGCATGCAGGCAATGTGCCATCAACCCGAACTATTGGAACAAATGCAGACTAACCCCAAGGTGTGGGAAACCGCAGCGGATGAAATCATCCGTTGGGCCACACCTGCACTGTATTTCAGGCGTACTCTGACCCAAGACTATGACGCACATGGCAAAACCATGAAGGCTGGAGGCAAAGTGTTATTTTGGTTTGCATCCGCCAACCGTGATGAACGCGCATTTGACGATCCGTTTCGTGTGAACTTGGCGCGAATGCAAAATAAACACCTGTCCTTTGGACAACAGGGACCGCATGTTTGTTTGGGCATGTGGTTGGCCCGGCTTGAGGTAAGAGTTTTGTTTCAAGAACTCTCAAAACGGATCACGTCCATCGAAGCGACGGGACCACATCAATTTTTGCGATCAAACTTTGTCGGTGGCATCAAATCGCTGCCTGTCCGCATCACAACAAAATAAGGGGAGAGATTATGAACACACGACTACGCGCAATGTTTTGCGACCACCTTTCCATCCTGCGTGGAAAATACCTGCCGAATTCCAAAATTGGGACGGACAGTTCCCGTTTTTGTCGATCTACCTTTGGGGTGCATTATGACAAGGACCTATTGGACGCCCCAGGCGCAATGATGATGCAGGGCCTGCCCGATATGGAACTGCGCTGGGCAGAGGCGGATATTCGGGAGGGGTGGGAGCGTTCAACCCATGTTGTTTTAGGTGATCTTTATGACGACGCGGGTGCACCGTTAGGTTTGTGCCCAAGGGGGGCGTTGAAACGTGCAATCACCGCTTGGGGCGCACATGGGCTGCAGCCAAAAGTCGGGATCGAACTTGAGGCCTTCGCACTACAGGCGGATGATACAGGGCGATTACGCCCCTATGATACGCCAGGTGCCGTAGTTTATGGAACAGGCATGATGTCAGATCCCCTACGTTTCAATGATGCGATTTGGGAATGCGCGGAACAGTTGGGATTTTCGCTGGATATGATCACCAGCGAATACGACAGTCCCCAATTTGAATATACGTTGACATTCGATGATGCGTTAAAGGCGGTGGATGATATCGTATTATTCCGCCAGATGGCGCGCGAAATCGCCTTAGAGCATGGTTTGATCCTGTCATTTATGCCCAAACCTATCGCAGAGGCAGGCGGTTCGGGGATGCATATTAACTTTTCGTTTGTTGACGACAACGGGAACAACGCGCTGTCCTCTGGTCCTGTTGGCGGACCAGATAATATGAACGATTTGGCCAAGGGATGTGTTGCTGGTCTATATCGTCATCACAAGGGATTGGCTGGATTGATCGCACCAACGGCAAATTCCTATCAACGATTGCAACCAGGATCACTGTCAGGGTTTTGGCAAAATTGGGGGGGTGATCACCGAAATGTGACAACGCGCGTCAGCGGCGAAGGCGGCAAGAAAGCACGCCTAGAACACCGAACCGCGGATGCAAGCGCCAACCCGTACACTGCAGTTGCAGCCGTACTACAGGCGGCGCGGCTGGGGTTGGAGAACGGTTATGAGTTGCCCCCTGCCGAATCAGGGGATGGTTTCGAAAAACAAGACGCCAAAGAGAGCAGCGGAATTGATTTGAAATCAGCGATTGCAGATTTGCGTGCTGACACGGATCTGTGTACCGCCGTAGGTGCGGAATTGGCAGATAATCACATCTTTATGAAGGAAAAAGAGCACCGCAAAACCCGCGATTTAGAGGGGGAGGCATTGCGCGATTTCTATGTTTATTTCGTCTAGGGTTTTGCAGTTCCAATCTGATCCAAAACTGCGATGTAAACATCCCGTTTGAACGGAACAATGGCATCAACCATTTCAGACTGGTCGATCCATTTCCATTCAACAAATTCTGGATGGTCCGTTTCAATATTCACCTGAGCATCCGAACCTAAAAACCGCATGCGGAACCATTTTTGTTCCTGCCCGCGATATTTTCCGCCCCAAAGTTTATCCAACAATTCAAGCGGCAAATCATAGGCAAGCCAATCTTCGTTTTCGGCCTCGATCCGAACCAAATCACGAGAAACACCAGTTTCTTCCTCAAGTTCACGCAGCGCGGCTTCTTTGGGGCTTTCACCTGGGTCAATTCCGCCTTGTGGCATTTGCCAATGTGGACCCTTCATATCAATGCGGCGCCCAACAAAAACCCTGTCGTCAGAATTAACGAGCATGACGCCAACATTTTTACGATAGGGCAGTCGTGCAATTTCTTCGGGTGTCCGCGTCATAATCATTCGGCACTGATTGCTGACATACCGCGCAAGATATCAATTGCATAGGCCAACTGATAGTCATCATCGCGCAAACGGGCAGCATTTTCTGCCTTTTCACGATCCTCTTCCAGCTGACGAATTTCTTCTTCGCTTAGGCTGTCATTAGACAATGAACCACGCAGGTCTGCTTCGGAATTGAAACGAATACCCTCTTCTTCGTTTTCCGCAACTGGTCGACGGCGTGGCTGTTTCACGACAATATCAGGTGTCACACCCAAATTTTGGATCGAACGTCCAGAAGGTGTATAATAACGCGATGTGGTCAGTCGCATCGCAGCGCTGCCGCGCAATGGCATGACGGTTTGAACCGAGCCTTTGCCGAAACTTTGAGTTCCAACAATGACCGCACGACGATGGTCCTTCAACGCACCAGCAACGATTTCAGAGGCAGACGCGGACCCACCATTGATCAAAACAACAATGGGTTTTCCATCAATGATGTCGCCTGGTTTGGCGTTATAACGCTCTCCCTCTTCTGGATTGCGACCGCGTGTTGATACAATTTCTCCTTTTTCTAGGAAATCATCCGCCACTTTGATCGCCTGACTTAGCAGTCCGCCTGGATTGTTACGCAAATCCAAAACCAAACCGTTGATATTATCCAATCCACCTGCTTCTTCGAGCTGCTTATTCAGCCCATCAACAATGTTTTTACGGGTGTTATCGTTAAAGGTTGTGACGCGCACCACGACAGTGTCGCCTTCAGTACGCGCACGCGCTGCGGTCAATTCGATTACATCGCGGGTAAGTTCCAAATCAAACGGCTCTTGTTCACCCTCGCGTACAATCGTGACAACGATATCTGATCCAACAGGGCCACGCATCCGTTCAACCGCTTGGTTCAATGTTAAGCCCAGAACGCTATCGCCATCGACATGGGTAATAAAATCGCCTGCTTCAACACCTGCATCAAATGCAGGCGTACCATCGATTGGGGAGACCACTTTTACAAATCCCTCTTCCATCGTAACTTCGATCCCGAGACCCCCAAATTCACCACGTGTTTGGGTTCGCATGTCTTCTGCAGCTTTGGGCGCAAGATAACTGGAATGAGGATCAAGCGATGTCAGCATCCCGTTGATCGCGGCCTCGATCAATGCGCTTTCGTCAACTTCTTCGACATATTCCGCGCGAATGCGATCAAAGATATCGCCAAATAAATCAAGTTGTTCATAAATTTCCTTACGGTCATTTTCTGACTGTGCCAACACAGGACCCGCCAACTGAAATGACGTTACGGCCCCCAACGAAATCCCCAGCCCAACTGCGATTAATGTCTTTTTCATCATTTAACTCCGAATTCTTCGAACCACGTCAGTGGATTTTCTGGTGCTTTGTTGACACGCACTTCTATATAAATTGTTTCACCGCGCAATCCACCAGACTCATTAAGTGTTTCAATCAAATTTTTTTCATCAAATAGTTCACTCATGCCCATAAGCCCAACGGGACTGCCCGCTGGCAAAACCTCACCAATATCACCGTAGACGGTACTCAGCCCAGCCAAAATGTAAAGGATGTCTTGTTGTGGTTCTAAAATTGAGACCAAACCGTAATCCAAAAGCGGCCCACGATATCGAATGGTTGCAGCGGTCGGGGTACGCACCAAAGCGTTGTCGGAGGTTGCCACAACGATTCCAGGGCGCTTTATCCCTGCGGCATCTGCCTCATTAAAATAACGAATGACTTTACCCTGCACTGGCATCGGCAGCGTGCCTTTGCGTGTGGTGATATCGGGTAGGCTCCCCTCTGCTTCATTTTTCGCGATTAGGGATAGGCCATCTGCAAAAATATCCAATGTATCTGCCGCGGCTAATAAAATCGCCGTTTGTGCAGGATCTTCGACAAACCGTTTTGGTAAATCATCCCTGTCAGCAATCGCACGTCCCAGCACAGCGCGCGTTTCCTGAAGCGCGACAAGACCCGCTTGTAGGTCCAGCGTGACCTGATATTGCAATTCACTTAGATATCGTGCCGCCTCAAGATCAGAACGCAGGGATTGTACCTTTTCCTCTAGCGCGGGCAGCAGATCCGCAATCAACATTCCACCTCGTGCTGTGGCCATGGGACCATCGGGGTGCAGTAATTCTGCCTGAATCGGGGATTTATCAATGCTCAACAAAACGCCTATTAATTCGGCGTAGGCTTCTTCTTCTACCGACAGTTTTTGTTGTGCGCGTGCTTCAAGAACGGAGATTTGGCGCAAACTATCACGCGCCAGACTTAGACTTTCTTCGAAACTAAGAATTGCATCTGTTAACGCTGAAATTCGAGCCTTTGCCGATTTGGACCGCTCCAGCTTGTCCCATGCATTATCAAGTGATTGCTGTGCCTGTCGTGCCTGAAATTCCAGATCACTTTGCGCCAATAGGGGCGTCGCCGTCCAAAAAATAGCGACAATCAAAATTCCTATGCACGCTGCATACCTCAAACTAACAGGCTCTCTCCAGTCATTTCAGTAGGCTTATCAAGCTGCATCAAATCGAGCAAGGTAGGCGCCAAATCCGCAAGCCGACCACCATTGCGCAGTGTGGTGTTTGCATCACCACCCACCAAGACGGCTGGGACCAAATTGATGGTATGCGCCGTATGTGGTCCGCCCGTTTCTGGATCAATCATGGTTTCGCAATTTCCATGATCTGCGGTCACAATCATGGCGCCGCCTACGTTTTCCAACGCGGCCAAAACACGTCCCAATCCTTGATCAACGGCCTCACAAGCTTTGATCGCCGCGTTCAAATCACCAGTATGTCCAACCATGTCTGGGTTTGCGTAATTCGTGACGATCAAATCATACCCTGCCTCGATTGCTTGGACGAACTCATCGGTCACTTCACCCGCAGACATTTCAGGTTGCAGATCATAGGTCGCCACTTTGGGTGAAGGTGCCATATAGCGTGCCTCACCCTCTTCAGGCTGCTCTTTTCCGCCATTAAGGAAAAACGTGACATGGGGGTATTTTTCTGTTTCTGCGAGTCTGAATTGTGACTTGCCCGATTTCGCGACCCATTCACCCAATGTATTGACATGCTTTTGTTTCGGGAAACAGGTGCGCATATAGTCATTATGGGACGTTGAATATTCCACCATGCCCAACACCATTGACCACTGGGGACGGGTACCCACATCAAATTCGTCAAATTCGGTTTCACCAATTGCACGCAAAATTTCGCGGGCACGGTCGGCGCGGAAATTCATACAGAAAAATGCATCCCCATCTTGGGCCCCTTGATAGTCGCCTAAGACGGTTGCTGGGATGAATTCATCGCTAACATCCGCCGCATAGTTTGACTTAATTACCTCTTCCGCGGTGTCCGCACGCACATCAGATACACCATTAACAATCGCATTATAGGCGGTTGCGACGCGTTCCCATCTATTGTCGCGATCCATTGCGAAATAACGGCCTGTTACGGTGCCAATCACCACACCGTTTGGCAGATCACCGATCAAGCGATACAGAAAATCCGCAGCGGATGATGGCGCAACATCGCGTCCGTCCGTAATGGCATGCAAAACAACAGCAACGCCCGCATCGGTTAAAATACGCAACGTAGCGATAAGATGCGCGATATGACCATGTACGCCCCCATCCGATATCAATGACATTACATGCGCACGACCATCTGTTTTTTTAAGCGAGCCGATGTAGTCCATCAACGCAGGATTGTTCGCATATGACCCATCCTCAATCGCCAAATCGATTTGCCCAAGGTCCATTGCAACAACACGTCCTGCGCCAATGTTGGTGTGTCCCACTTCGGAATTTCCCATCTGTCCAGTGGGTAGGCCGACATCACGTCCATGCGTGATAAGTTGCGTATTCGGGCACTGCTGCATAATGCGATCAAAGTTTGGCGTGTGGGCCAATACGGGCGCGTTCGCCTCTGCATCAGATCGTGCGCCCCAACCATCCAAAATACATAAAACAACGGGTTTTGGTGCCATATCATTCGCCTCTTAATTTTATGAGGGTTCTACGTAGAGAGGTAAATAAGAGCAAGTGCTAAGCGCGGTGATAGGGGGAACCTGCCAAAATTGACGCCGCCCGATAGAGTTGTTCACTTAGCATCACACGAACCAGCATATGGGGCCAAACCATGGAACCAAAGCTGATCGACATGTCAGCACGTGCGCGCAGCGACGGATCAATCCCATCCGCACCGCCAATTATGAACGCCAAATGGCCCTGTCCCTGATCCCGAAAATTTGCAAGACATTTGGCAAATTCAGGCGAGGTTAACAGTTTTCCACGCTCGTCCAACGTGATGATTTTTGCGCCATTTGGGATTGCACGATCCAACAGATCTGCTTCTGCCCGCATGCCAATGTTTTTCTTATCCTCAACCTCAATAACATCTGCGGGACCCAACCCCATTGAACGGCCCTGTTTGTTAAAACGATCAAGATAATCAGAAAGAAGCTCAAGCTCTGGGCCCCGCCGCAACCGGCCCACCGCACAAATCGATACCTTCATTACTCAGCTGTTATGCTTGCCCAGCAGGCAACCACATTTTTTCAAGCTGATAGAATTCGCGCACCTCTGGACGGAAGATGTGGACAACCACATCCCCTGTGTCGATCAAAACCCAATCTCCTGCCTCTTTGCCTTCAACCTTGCAGGCACGACCATGCTCTTGCTTTAGACGATCAACCAGCTTTTCAGCCATTGCTGTGACCTGACGGGTCGAACGACCCGACGCAATAACCATGTAATCGCCAATCGAAGTTTTCCCGCGCAAATCAATTTGCACGATCTCTTCGGCTTTATCTTGGTCAAGTGAGGTTAAGATACGATCCAACAGCGCTTCGCTTGTAAGATCCTCTGCCGCGGGATTGGCAGATGTGTTTGCAGCGCGAACTGCTTCGACAGATACTGTCAGAACTATGTCCTCCGTTGTGCGTGTATGCCGAATCTAGCATGGGTTCAAAAAAATCTCAATGACGCGTAATTGAAATGCGACATAGCCGCAAGGGTGCGGCAACACTTGCGAGCATGAAGATTCAGGTGTATGCGAAATGTCATGGAAATGATCTTTGACATGGATGATCGTTCGCGCCTGCCTTGGCGGTTTTATGGAGCAACGATGACAATTCTAGCACGCGGCTGATTTGCCGCGACAAAAGATTTGCACCAAACGTTCATCACAAAAATCGGGAGAGGATGGAAATGACCGCCCCCAAGACACTTTATGACAAAATCTGGAACGACCACGTCGTCCACGAAGCAGAAGACGGGACATGTCTTCTATATATTGATCGGCACTTGGTTCACGAAGTGACATCACCACAAGCGTTCGAGGGTCTGCGTATGGCAGGCCGTACCGTGCGTGCACCAGAAAAAACAATCGCTGTGCCAGATCACAACGTTCCAACAACATTGGATCGCGCAAAAGGCATCGACAACGAAGAAAGCCGTATTCAGGTTGAAGCGTTGGACAAAAATGCCAAGGATTTCGGCATTCATTATTATCCCGTATCTGACGTGCGTCAGGGGATTGTGCACATCGTTGGTCCAGAACAGGGTTGGACATTGCCCGGTATGACCGTTGTATGCGGCGACAGCCACACCGCGACACACGGTGCGTTTGGCGCGTTGGCACATGGCATCGGCACATCTGAGGTTGAACATGTTCTTGCGACACAAACTTTGATTCAAAAGAAATCAAAGAACATGAAGGTCGAGATCACAGGCAAACTTCGCCCCGGCGTGACCGCCAAGGACATTACATTGTCCGTTATCGGTGAAACGGGCACTGCAGGCGGCACGGGCTATGTAATCGAGTATTGTGGTGAAGCGATCCGTGATCTGTCAATGGAAGGTCGCATGACCGTGTGTAACATGGCCATCGAAGGCGGCGCGCGCGCTGGCCTGATTGCCCCAGATGAAAAGACATTCGAATACTGCAAGGGCCGCCCACACGCACCAAAAGGTGCAGAGTGGGAAGCAGCCGTCGCATATTGGAAAACTCTGTTCACTGACGAAGGCGCACATTTTGACAAGGTCATCACCATCAAAGGCGAAGACATTGCACCCGTTGTAACATGGGGCACATCACCAGAGGATGTATTGCCGATCACCAGCACTGTTCCAAGTGCCGAAGATTTCAGTGGTGGTAAAGTCGATGCGGCGCAACGTTCGCTGGAATACATGGGTCTGACATCTGGACAAAAATTGACAGATATCGAAATCGACACCGTGTTCATCGGTTCTTGCACAAATGGCCGTATCGAAGATTTGCGTGCAGCTGCCGAGATCCTAAAGGGCAAAAAGATCAAAGACGGTCTACGCGCCATGATCGTTCCAGGCTCAGGATTGGTACGCGCCCAAGCCGAAGAAGAAGGCCTTGCAGACATCTTTAAAGAGGCCGGCTTTGAATGGCGTTTGGCGGGATGTTCAATGTGTTTGGCGATGAACCCTGATCAATTGACACCAGGCGAACGTTGTGCAGCCACATCAAACCGTAACTTTGAAGGCCGTCAAGGTCGAGGTGGACGTACGCACCTCATGTCACCAGCAATGGCAGCCGCCGCGGCGATCACAGGCCGCCTAACAGATGTTCGGGAGATGATGTAATGGACAAATTCGAAACATTCAGCGGCATCGCCGCTCCAATGCCATTGGTTAACATCGACACCGATATGATCATCCCAAAGCAATTTTTGAAAACGATCAAACGCTCGGGTTTGGGTGTGCATGCGTTTGATGAAATGCGTTATGATGATGACGGTAACGAAATCCCTGATTTCGTGTTGAACCAAGCCGCGTATCGCGAGGCATCTATCCTCATTGCAGGCGACAACTTTGGTTGTGGATCGTCGCGCGAACACGCGCCATGGGCCTTGTCCGATTTTGGGATCAAGGTTGTTGTTTCAACATCATTCGCGGACATCTTCTTTAACAACTGTTTCAAAAACGGAATGCTACCTATCGTGCTTCCGCAGGAACAGGTTGATCTGTTGATGAGAGACGCCGAAAAGGGTGCGAATGCGCGGGTTGAAGTCAATCTTGAGGAACAGACAATCATATCGTCAGATGGGGACGTGATCAAGTTTGACATCGACCCATTCCGCAAACACTGCCTATTGAACGGGTTGGATGACATTGGTTTGACCCTTGAAAAAGCGGCCTCAATCGACAGCTTTGAAGCCAAAGCAGGCGCCGCACGCCCTTGGGCATAACATAAAACTACTGGTGTGCCCAAGGGCGCACCAGTGATCTGTAAAAATATTATCAAAGTGTAATTATTGCGGTCGCACACTTATGTCCGTCGTTTGCGAACAAGATTTCTAAGACCACAAGATGTTGGTTTTGTTATATAAATTTTGGGCGATGTGCGGCTTGGATCATCATTATGTGGGGGGTGCTGCCGACGTTTTTAGCAATGCGCGGAATCGCAATGTTACGCATTGCCGAATTGATCATCGAAAAGCGCCATTCAAACAACGCACACAGCATTCTGCAAATGGCGTAAATTTCCCACGCTTTCTTGACCATTTACGTGGAAATCGCTAACCCGCTTGGGACAGTATAACCCAAGGATTCATAGCATGAGCAACCCATCAATTCTTATCCTCCCTGGTGACGGTATCGGACCAGAGGTCATGGCCGAAGTTCGCAAAATCATTTCATGGTACGGAGACAACCGCGGCCTTGCATTTGATGTATCCGAGGATTTGGTTGGCGGCGCGGCATATGACGCGCACGGCACGCCATTGCATGACGACACAATGACCAAAGCCCAAGAGGTAGACGCCGTTCTGTTGGGTGCCGTTGGCGGCCCAAAATATGACAACCTTGATTTTTCTGTGAAACCTGAACGCGGGCTTTTGCGCCTGCGCAAGGAAATGGACCTGTTCGCGAACTTGCGCCCAGCGCAATGTTTTGACGCCCTTGCAGATTTCTCATCTTTGAAAAAAGATGTGGTCGCTGGTTTGGACATCATGATCGTGCGCGAACTGACATCTGGCATCTACTTTGGTGAGCCACGCGGCATTTTCGAGGAAGGTAACGAACGTGTTGGTATCAACACACAACGTTACACAGAATCAGAAATCGAACGTGTTGCACGTAGCGCATTTGAATTGGCCCGTCGTCGTGGCAACAAGGTGTGTTCAATGGAAAAAGCGAACGTTATGGAATCTGGCATTCTTTGGCGGGAAGTTGTGCAAAAAGTTCACGACGAAGAATATGCGGATGTTGAACTATCACACATGTACGCAGACGCAGGTGCCATGCAACTTTGCCGCTGGCCCAAACAGTTTGATGTCATCGTAACCGATAACCTATTTGGTGATCTGCTTTCAGATGCGGCGGCAATGCTGACCGGATCGCTGGGTATGTTGCCATCTGCGTCGCTGGGTGCCCCAATGGCAAATGGCCGTCCAAAGGCACTATATGAACCCGTACACGGGTCGGCACCTGATATTGCGGGTGAAGGCAAAGCGAACCCGATCGCCTGTGTCCTGAGTTTTGCAATGGCATTGCGCTATAGCTTTGACCAAGGCGCAGAGGCAGATCGCCTAGAACAAGCGGTTGAAAAAGTGTTGGCCGATGGCGTTCGCACAGCGGATCTATTGGGCGAAGAGGGTGTGACACCTGTTTCAACATCTGAAATGGGCGACGCGATTATCGCGGCGCTAAACGCATCATTATAAGAGAGTTTTAATTTAACTCTTGCATGAATGACCCGCAGTGTGATTTTGCTAAACCAATAGCATTATTCCTGCGGGTTAATTTATGTCTGCTAACGCCAAAGGCGCCATTTTCGCATTACTTGGATTCGCACTCTTCTCGGCACATGATGTGGCGGTGAAATATTTAGGCGGACAGTATTCGACTTTTCAAATCATCTTTTTCTCGGTCTTGTTCAGCTTTCCAATGGTGTTTTTGATGCACCTTCGAGAACGCAATGCGGACAATTTGTTCCCTAAACATCCTTGGTGGTCTCTACTGCGCGTCGTTGCAACCGTGGTTACGGGGATATCGGCATTTTACGCATTTTCCGTTCTTCCTTTGGCACAAACCTATGCGTTTCTGTTTGGTATGCCTTTGTTGATCACGGTTTTATCTGTTCCGATGTTGGGCGAACGTGTCGGGATCCATCGGGGCAGCGCGGTTATTGTTGGCATGATTGGTGTTTTGGTGGTTCTGCGGCCCGGGTATGTTGAACTTGGATTGGGCCATGCGGCAGGTTTGACGGCAGCCGTTGGCGCCGCAATTTCATCGTTGATTGTGCGAAAAATCGGGAACGAAGAACGCAGTACCGTTTTGATGATTTATCCAATGTTTGCCAATCTGTTGTTGATGGCCGCATTATTACCTGGCCGCTACGTTCCAATGGCACTGTTTGATTTGGGGACTGTGGCGACAATGGCGATATTGGCATCGCTCGCCTCTCTATGCATCATCTTGGCTTATAAAAACGGTGAAGCCAGCGTCGTGGCACCCATGCATTATTCGCAAATGATATGGGCGATTATCTATGGATATTTCTTTTTTGCCGAACTGCCTGACAGGTTCACGTTGATTGGGGCATGTATCATCATCTCAAGCGGTTTGTATGTTGTCTTTCGCGAAAGCCGTGTCACAGTTTCCGAAAACACCCCCGTCCTCAGAAACAAAAGCCGCGCAGAAACAGGAACCACGCCCAGGATCTCAACGCTTATTAATTCGACGGATTAGGCATCAAGGAACATCCGCAATTTTTGTTCCAATGTTTTGATTTCGACGGGCTTGGCGATGTAGTCATCCATGCCCGAGGCAAAACATTTGTCGGCATCCCCCTTTAGAGCATTGGCCGTGATCGCGATAATGGGGGTGCGGTTCATGAATTCAGCCTGTTCAATATCTCGCAGTGCGCGCGACATTTCAAAGCCATCCAATACAGGCATATGACAATCCGACAGGATCACATCGTAATCGCCTTCTTGCCACATGGTTAGGCCCTCTTGACCATTGCGAGCAATATCCGCGTTAAAGCCCAGAATTTCCAACTGTTTCAGCATAACGATACGATTGATTTCGTTATCTTCGACGAACAGGATTTTCTTTTCACCGCGCACGCGCATATCAGGCTGCGTTTGGTCCGAATTTACAGGTAGATCAGTGGAATTCTCTGTCTTTAGACGCCCTGCCAGTAACCCAAACGCCCGATGCAGTTCTGTTGGCAGTGCAGGAAACAACTGCGTTCGGAAAACGTCGTCCTGCAACAGACCCAAACGTTCTGCACGGTTGGCTGTCATCATCAGAAACCCAGGGTTTTCAAAACGTTCACGCAGCTGTTCTTGCCAACCCACGATGCGATCAGGAGAACCGCTGCTCAGGACAAAAATCTTTTGGCCCTTAGTCGGGATGTTCAAAGCGTACAAATCACACTCTGCATCATGCGTTTGCACATCAACGCCCTGCGCAGTTAGATATCGTTTAATCTCTTCATGCTCATCCGCGGTCTCATCCGCGATCCAATCCACAAACAACCCAGAAATATCTACCAAATTCGATGGTGCCCGAAGAGTTTCAAGTGGAAGGAAAACGGAAACCTCGGTTCCGACATCTTGTTCGCTAATCAATTGAATACGCCCATCCATTCTATTGACCAAATGAAGCGAAATAACCAAACCCAATCCCGTGCCCCCGACGCGCCGCGTCGCAACTGGTTCATCCTGCATAAAGGGTTCAAACAGATTTTTCTGTACCTCTTGGCTCATGCCAATGCCATTATCTTTGACGTCAATCCGCATTTGGCCCGTGGACGTCATCGACACACTGAAACGGACATGACTATCGCGTTCTGTCAGATCATGCGCGGAATATTTTACGGCATTACTTAATAGGTTCAGCATAACTTGACGCAAACGCCCACCGTCAATCATTCCAAACTCTGGAACCTTCGGATCGATAAACAGGTGGATTTTCACACCCAAATCATCGGCCATATGCTGTAGGGTAAGGGCCACACCCTCGATTGTGGCGCGCATGTCTGTTTTTGATCGACTGATTTCCAGCTTGCCTGCATCAATTTTGCTGGCATCCAGAATGTCATCAATGATCCGCAGCAGCGAAAAGGCAGAATTGCGAATAATACCCAAAACACGCTGTTGTTCTTGGGTAGGTCGCAAGGTTTCCATAACCTCAATCATGCCAACCATGCCAGTCATGGGCGTTCTGATTTCATGGCTCATATTCGCCAAAAAATCGCCCTTGGCATTCGCCGCCTCTTCTGCACGCAAGCGCGCTTGGTGCAGTTCATCTTCTGTCTGTCCAGCAAGGATTGAGAAATAGGCAAGTTCAGCAACCAACAAAACCGCCATCGTCCCCATAAGTAGATAGTTAATAATTTCCGTTGAAAGCAAATTTTGCATTGGCGGAATCCCGAATAAGCGCTCAGAGCTGGAAGCCAAATCAAAATAGATCACACAGGCCCATGCAATAGCGCTGTAAGCCATGAAGCCATACAAATAGCTCCGCTCTGTTTTCCATGAAAACGCCAAAAACGGCAGGGCCAAAATAGGAAAGAACAAGAGATCAACTTGCGTGCCATGTTCAGAAACGATGATCCCGAACACCGTTGTCAAAATGGCATTGATCAACCAAAACGCGCGGGCGATCGTGTCAAAGCGAAACAGAAACAACAGCAAACTAAGACCATAAACACCTGCCACCGATCCTGCGATGGCAAATCCCGCCATATCGCCCAACACAATCATCATCACCGCCCAACAGGTCGCAACGATAACAATCACCTGAACCGCAAGTTGACTAATGCGCACACGGCGTTCGCGATCAGTCTCGATCATGTTAGGAAGTTCAGAGGCCGACATCCACTCTACCACTCATAGTATCGTTAAATCACCTGTATTCATGATCAACGACTTGCACATAAGTTAATTTACATACAAATTCGCCACAAAATCTAGCGGGTTAATGCAAAATGAAACATGCTCTTTTGATAATTGATGTTCAAAATGATTTTTGTCCTGGTGGATCGCTGGCAGTGACGAACGGCGATCAGATCATTTCAGGGATCAATGACATCATGAATGATTTCGATTACGTGATATTGACCCAAGATTGGCACCCCGCAAACCACAGTTCATTCGCAAGCAATCAGAATGCCGATCCATTCAGCGTGATTGAAATGCCATATGGCCCACAAGTTCTGTGGCCTGATCATTGTATCCAAGGGTCATTCGGCAGCGCGCTTCATGACGATTTGAACACAACACGTCCCGATTTGATTATTCGTAAAGGTCAGAACCCTGATGTGGATAGTTATTCTGCGTTTTTCGAAAATGACCACACAACTGCGACTGGCCTGCATGGTTTTCTTACAGAACGATCTGTGTCCAAGGTGACGCTTGTCGGATTGGCTACAGATTATTGTGTTAATTTTTCGGCACAAGATGCCGTAAAACTGGGGTATGAAACAAATGTTCGCATTGATCTGTGCCGTGCCATTGATCTTGATGGATCATTGGATCGGGCACGCAGTGATTGGGATGCGTTAGGGATAGGAATTTCATAATGGTGGATATCGCGACACGCGTTTGGAACCACAAATGGCGCATTGATCCCATTGTCAGATCACTGATCGACACGGATTTCTATAAACTGTTGATGTGCCAATCGATCCATCGTTACAAACCCGATACGCAGGTTACATTCAGTCTGATCAATCGTTCAAAACATATCCGCTTGGCCGAATTGATCGACGAAGGGGAATTGCGTGAACAACTGGATCATATCCGCAGTCTATCGCTCAGCCGCGGCGAAAGTACGTGGTTGCGCGGGAATACATTTTACGGCAAACGCCAAATGTTCAGATCCGATTACATGGAGTGGTTTGAAAACCTGCGTTTGCCCGATTACCACCTTGAAAAACGCGATGGTCAATATGAACTGACGTTCGAAGGCAGTTGGCCTGAGGTTATGCTATGGGAAATCCCAGCACTTGCCGTATTGATGGAACTGCGCGGTCGCGCCGTATTGAAAGATATGGGGCGTTTTGAAATCCAAGTTTTGTACGCGCGCGCGATGACAAAACTGTGGGAAAAGGTGGAACGCCTAAGGCAATTGGAACATCTGCGGATTGCCGATTTTGGGGCGCGTCGTCGTCATTCCTTTTTGTGGCAGGACTGGGCCGTACAGGCCATGCAAGAGGGGCTTGAAAACAAATTCATTGGCACCTCAAACTGTTTAATCGCGATGCGGCGCGATATCGAAGCGATCGGCACCAACGCGCATGAATTACCGATGGTCTATTCAGCGCTGGCGGAAACTGATGCTGATTTGGCACAAGCCCCCTATCAGGTTTTGGCAGACTGGCATGAAGAGCATGATGGCAACCTGCGCATCATCCTTCCCGATACCTATGGCACAGACGGTTTTTTGAAGAATGCCCCTGATTGGTTGGCGGGTTGGACAGGTATCCGTATCGATAGTGGTAAACCCGAACTTGCTGCGGAAACTGCGATTCAATGGTGGAAAGACCGTGGTGAGGATCCGACACAAAAACTCGTCATCTTCTCTGACGGGCTCGACACCGACGAAATACAGACGTTATACCGACGTTTTACCGACAGGGTAAAAGTGTCCTTTGGCTGGGGCACAAATCTGACAAATGATTTCCGCGGATTGGTACCCGATGCGGGGCTTGAGGCGTTTTCGTTGGTCTGCAAAGCAGTGTCAGCGAATGGAAATCCAACCGTCAAATTGTCCGATAACCCGAATAAAGCAATGGGTCCAAAAGAGGAAATTGAACGCTATAAACGCGTGTTTGATGTTGGCCAACAACTGGCCGTCGACGTAACTGTTTAGGCCCCACTTCACCCCAGTATGTCATTGATATTCTGCGTCAAAATCGCAGCGAAAGGCAAATTTTATGTATCCATTTCTTAGACTTATCAAAGAAGTATTCAAATTTCGAAAGGCACCGAAATTGGGGTTTGGTGATGTTCACATATCCCATCATATGTGCATGCCATGGGATTTGGACCCATGGGTCGAATTGAACAACGGCCGCACACTAACCCTATATGATTTGGGGCGCATCCCTCTTGCCGCACGCTCTGGTCTATTGAATGTGTTGAAAGAACGCAGATGGGGAATGACCATGGCCGGTGCCTGCGTCCGATACCGCCGCCGCATCCGTATGTTTGAACGCATCGAAATGCGATCCCGCGCCCTCTGTTGGGACGACCGATTTATTTATATCGAACAATCCATGTGGAAAACCAACGGCGACTGCGCAGGTCACATCGTTTATCGCGGTGCATTTGTTGGGCACGATGGCATTGTTTCACCAGATCGCATTTGGTCAGCATTAGGTGAAACAGCGGATCGACCCGAAATTCCTGAATGGGTCGCAACCTGGATTGCGGCAGAAGATATGCGCCCTTGGCCGCCTATGCAGGACTGATAGCTTTGGGTCAAATTGCATTCCATGGCCACTTAATTCTTGACCCTCAATAAATACTTGCGTTTTGTGAGTAAAAAATGAGGGAGCACATGTCACAGAGAAAAACGATCTGGGGTTGGTACTGGTTTGATTGGGCATGTCAGCCGTTTTTCACCTTATTACTAACCTTCATTTTCGCCCCATTTTTTGCGCAGGTTGCGACAGAATATTATGCGTCTGGCGGGCTATCTGAACAATCTGCGGATGCTCGCGCGCAAACGCTCTGGTCAACGGGTATTACGATTGCAGGCCTTATCATTGCTTTTTCTGCCCCAGTGCTGGGTGCAATCGCGGACTCTTCTGGGCGTCGGATGCCATGGATTTCCTTTTTCACCGCTGCAGCAATTTTTGGGGCCGCCGCGACTTGGTTTATGGATCCCGCGGGATCCAACCTAGTGACAATGTTGGTAGCCTTTGTGATCTGCTACATTGGCGCTGAACTGGCATTTATTTTTGCAAGTGCGCAATTACCAGACCTAGGGGATGACGACAGCGTAGGTGGGATTTCCGGATCAGGGTTGGCCTTTGGCTATGTCGGTGGCGTATTGTCTTTGGTCATTATACTGCTGCTTTTTGTTGGCCAGGAAAACGGCAAAACCATATTCCTAAATCTTGATCCACTGTTTGGATTTGACCCTGCAGAGAAGGAAGGCACACGTTTTGCGGGCCCCTTTGCCGCATTATGGTGCTTGGTTTTCTCAATCCCATATTTCCTGTGGGTGCGTGAAGGGCACCTTCCCAATCGTAGGCCCAGCCTAGGCGGCGCAATGAGAACCCTGTGGCAGGCGATCAAAGGCGTCACAAATAGACCCAGTCAGGGTAAATTCCTGATTTCATCAATGTTCTACCGCGATGCATTAAACGGCCTTTATACATTTGGCGGGATTTATGCGGGCCTTGTTCTGGATTGGAGCATTGTTCAAATTGGAACCTTTGGAATCGTTGCCGCGATTTCCGCAGGTTTGTTTAGTTGGCTGGGTGGTAAGTTGGATAATCGTATCGGACCCAAGCCCGTCATTTACCTAACGATTTTCATTCTAATGGGTGTTTGTGTTGTCATTATCGGGATGAGCAAGACGCATTTCTTTGGAGTCGAACTGGCCGCAGGATCAACACTTCCTGATAATTTGTTCATGCTGTGCGGATGTTTAATCGGGGGCATGGGTGGCATGTTGCAATCTGCCAGCCGCAGTTTGATGGTGCGCCATGCAATGCCCGGAAAAGAAACGATTGAATTCGGCCTTTATGGCCTATCGGGTCGGGCCACAGCATTCTTGGCGCCATTGTTAATCACAATCGCCACAACCATCACTGACAGTGCGCGATTGGGTGTATCCCCCATTGTAATCCTGTTCGTAGTGGGCCTTGTGTTCCTAATTGGTGTGAATGCCAAGGGTGACGCAAGATAGGCAAGGCTTTGCACTTGGTTTAGAAATGATTTGCCTTCAACCGCTTCCTTGTTAGGGTTTGTCTAAAGGAATGCGTTTATGATTTTCAGATTTCTAATCCTATCCAGCCTGATCTGGCTATCCTCCTGTTCAAATTATGATCCTGAGTTGGTGGCCCGTCTAAGTACGAAAGAAGCCAAACATTTGTTTGGCACAGTTGAACGTGGATCAGAACAGCGTCCCGCCCCCTATGGTAGTTATGCCAAAGGATGCGTTGCTGGGGCCGAACAACTGGCAGAAACTGGATCAACATGGCAGGCGATGCGATTGTCACGCAATCGCAACTGGGGGCACCCAATCGCGATTGATTTCATCCAAGACCTCTCTGCCAAGGCGGCACGGCAATCAGGATGGAACGGTTTGTATATTGGCGATATCTCTCAACCGCGTGGCGGTCCGATGTTAACGGGCCATGCAAGCCATCAAATTGGGTTGGATATCGACATCTGGATGCGCCCTGCCGACGATCTGGCACTCAGCCCGAAACAACGCGAGGAGATATCATCCATTTCAATGCGCCGTGCGAATGGCGCCTACGTTAACGATCAGTGGACCAAACAACACCACAACATCGTCAAAGCAGCCGCATCCGATCCGCGCACCGCCCGCATCTTTGTTTTCCCAGGGGCCAAGGTTCAAATGTGCAAAGATGAAAATGGGGATCGGGCATGGTTGAATAAGGTGCGTCCGTGGTGGGGACACCATTATCATTTTCATGTACGCCTTTCCTGTCCAGTGGGCGCAACAAATTGCAAAAATCAGGCGCCACCACCGCCAGGTGATGGATGTAAGGATGCAGAACGTTGGGTCCGTGATATTTTGAACCCGCCGCCCCCAAATCCCAATGCGCCCAAACCGAAACCAAAGCCGCCCCTAACATTGGCGCGACTACCACAGCAATGTGTTGGAGTTTTACGGTCGAACTAAGTGGGCTTGCCATTTCATCCAAGTGACTTTAAACGCGTCTCGTTTCCGATTGGGAACCGAGTCTCCGAACACCTTCGATAAAAACGGATAAAGCTATGACAAAACTTCTTCCTGGCGTAATCGCCATGGCCACGATTGTGGTCGCCTCAAATATCCTTGTTCAATTTTTGCTATTGGATGGCCTTCTCACATGGGGTGCGTTTACCTATCCATTTGCCTTTTTGGTCACTGACCTGATGAACCGTGTTTACGGACCAGCTGCAGCGCGCCGTGTCGTATTTGTCGGCTTTGTAACGGGTATCATTTGTTCCCTGATCGGTAGCCAGATCATGTTTGACAGCGAATATGGCCCCTATGCCGCCGTTGCGTTTCGTGTTGCAATTGGGTCAGGGATCGCATTCCTGACCGCGCAACTGGTGGACGTTGCCATCTTTGACCGTTTGCGTAGCGGTGCGTGGTGGCGTGCTCCATTGGCATCAACTGTAATTGGATCTGCGCTAGACACTGCGATCTTTTTCACCATCGCATTTTCAACATCCATTCCGTTTTTCAGCGAAGCACAAAATGCAGAAATCAACTGGGCATGGGATAGCGCGCCATTGTTGTTGTTCGGCGGTGATGCACCCCTATGGGTATCATTGGCGATTGCCGATTGGGGCGTAAAACTGTTGCTGGCGTTGATTGCGTTGGTCCCGTTCCGTGTCTTGGTCGCACGTTTGCAAGCAAATACAACATCTGTTGCGAATTAAAACATTTTGACTTTTTTGGAAACTGTGGCACCATCACTAGTATTGAAACATAGTGAAAGGAGGTGGTCCAGTGTCTAGAGAGGTATTGGAGAGAGGTGTCGGAACAGTTTGGGAGGTCCTTGACTAAGGCAACCCTTGGTCATTGACCAAACGAATTGGTGAAGCCTAACCGGCCCACCTCCGAAATTCTCGAGGGTCGTCCGCAACGGGCGGCCCTTATCAGTTGGCGATATGATAACGATAAACGATAATATCAGCATTCAAGATTGGGAAATCACCGAACAATTCGTGCGCGCGTCAGGTCCGGGTGGACAGAACGTAAACAAGGTTTCGACAAAAGTGTCCCTGCGCTTTGAGGCAAACCGCTCCCCGAATTTGAGTGCTGCAGTAAAGGCCCGATTAAAGAAAATCGCAGGCACCAAATGGACAGTGGACGGCGCAATCATCATCCAATGTGATGAAACACGAAGTCAAATCCGCAACCGCGAGATCGCGCAAGATCGCCTAAAGGATTTGATAAAGAAAGCCTTGGTCGTTCCCAAACGGCGCCGCCCGACGAAACCAAGCCGTGGAGCAATAGAACGGCGGTTAAAGTCCAAGAAAATACGGGCAGAGGTAAAGTCACTACGTTCTGGGAAAATTGAATGAGGGGGTTTCAAATGCTGGTTAGGGCCGCAGTCGTAATTTCACTTCTCTGTTCTGTCGCTGATGCGCAAGAAGCAGGACAAAAAGCACGATCGGCTTACCAACACTTTTATTGTCATCATATCATCCCACTCATGGCAGAAGCAGATAGTGCAAAACTATTGGAGCAGTACGAAAACCATGTTTGGGCCGGCATCAGAGATGCCCGCAAAATGATGACCGAGATCGAAAAGTTCAAAGGTGCAAACCAAGAAGGTTGGTTGGAACACGCACCCGCAAATTGGGGATATTATTTGAATTCTGGTCCAAGTGAGGACTTTGTCATTGGGATGCTTTATGAACAAGTGAGGGGTGTCGTAGAACGACAAATCCTTCAGGAAGAAGATGGCCGCTATATATCGAATACGACGCTTTACCAAGAAAGTGCCCGAGCAAGCTATTACGAAAAAGGGTGCAAGGATTTGAAATGACAGGACAAGGATTGGATCACTACCAAAAGTTGGACGTTGATAAGCAGGACAATGATGATGCCCTGCGCGCGGTTTATGACGAATGGGCCAAGGAATACGATCACGATAACGATGCAACATTGGGCACAATATCCCAGCCAAAGACCGTTGAAATTCTCTCTGCGGTTCTTGAAAAACATGCCAAGATCCTTGACGCAGGATGCGGAACTGGGCTCGTCGGAGTAGAATTGGCAAAACGCGGATATGCTGCGTTCGACGGTGTCGATCTATCGGCCGAAATGCTGCGATACGCAAAAACACGCGGGTACACAAAGCTTTTTCAATATAGTTTGAATGATCCACTACCCATATCAGATGGTGCATACGATGCGATCATCAGTGCAGGCCTATTCACACATGGACACGTCAAAACCCATGCTATTCGTGAATTGATTAGGATCACAAAATCAGGTGGTTACCTATGTTTTACCATCAATGAGGGCGTTTATCGCAGCCAAGCGTTTGATAAGGAAATACAAAGCATCACTGATGATAAGCTGTGGGATATCGAAAAATTGGAAAAAGAAGCCTATATGACCAAGGAACAGGTGCAGGCCTACTACTGCCTGGCGCAGGTTCGTTAAGTGCTATTTGGCGTGCGTTTTTACCAACATATCGATCTGTTGTGCAGGCATCGCGCCTGATTTACGAAACACCTCCTTCCCGTCACGATAACCAATCAACGTCGGGACACCGCGAATGCCCAATTTCGTTGCGACGCTTTGATATTGCTCAGTATTCAGTTTGGCCAATCGTGCCTTACCTGATAATTTTGATGCAGCCTTTTCAAACTCTGGTGTCATCGTTTTGCATGGCCCGCACCAAGGAGCCCAAAAATCAACGACAAGCAAAGCGTCATCAAGATTCTTTGCCTTTTCAAATATCTTTGGCGACAATTCAGACACTTTGGATGGCATCAAACCTGCGCCGCAACTGGCACATTTTGGACCCTGATACACCTTATCTTTGGGAACACGGTTCCCTTGTCCGCATTTCAGGCATGCAAGCTTGATATAATCCATAGGTGTCGTCCCAGATACACTATGCGAATATCCATAGGATGTTTCACGCAAGCTTACAAATCTGATTAGTTCAGTGGTGCACTTTCTTGTTCGGCAGCACCGTTCATCATTGGCGCTATCTGAGATACGACAGACTGATCAGGACGCATGGTCGCGACCAATTCAGCAACTTTTATCCCAAATTTACGCATTTCGGATCTGTTCAAAATCGCCCCATTCTCGGCCAAGTACAACCAATCCGTAACATCCAACGTATGCCCACCAGATTCCTTGGGCAGGACAATGCGATATTTTAACTGAATTGAAGATCCCGAAACTTCACCCTGTGCGGTTCCAATGATGTCATCTGCAGTTGCGGTAAAAGTGTTACCAGGGCCCTTTTTCAGGAACCATTTTCGTTCTTGGGTTTTCCCATTTGAATACGAAAAACTTTCTGAGAGGGTTCCGCTATCTCCGTCCCACGTCCCCATCATGTTAGCGACAAAAGTCACGCCCACCTTACCGTCAGGACCATAAATAAGGCCTTCGGACAAGATGGGTCCATTCAAATGTTTATCCAAAACAAATAGTGGGCCAGTTTGCGAATAATCCTTAGGTGACTGCGACGAAAAGCTAAAAAACCGCGATTTGACACCGATCACGGCAAGCAAAATTACTACTAAAATCGTAAGAAATTTCATCGTTACGATACTCCGATTTGACTGTGGCTACAAAGTCGTCTTTTAGTGAATTAGGCTGAACGATATTTTATTCAAGCACTCTCGGCGTGTGCCAATTCAACTTGAACAACCTGCGTGTGACCCACCGAAAATGCAGCGGCGCAGATATCAAGGTAAAATTTCCAATGCCGCAAAAATGGATCGTCGTACCCCAGTCCTTTTATTTTGTTGGCTTTGGCCGCCAAACGTTCGGACCATGTTCGACAGGTCAACGCATAAGATTGGCCAAATTCAAAGTTGTCTTTCACAGTCAAACCAACATTATTGGCCTGTTGTGCAATGTGCGCACTTGAAAGCAACAATCCCCCTGGGAAAACGTGCTGGCGGATGTAATCCGAACCCTTGGCGTAATAATCAAAGCTATCATCTGGAACAGTGATCGCCTGAATCAATGCACGTCCACCTTCAGCCAAGTTTTGTTTGATCGCACTAAAATAACTGGGCCAGTAGCGCTGGCCAACCGCTTCAATCATTTCGATTGAAACGATATTATCAAATTTGCCTTTCACATCACGATAATCACAAAGTTGAATGTCGGCACGACCATCTAAACGCGCATCTGCATAGCTACGCTGTGCTTTTGAGACGGTAATTCCTGTAACGTGACGCCCTTGATCGGCCGCGCGTTCGGCAAATCCGCCCCACCCACAACCAATTTCCAAAATACCTTCTTTATCGGTTAGGCGTGACAATGCGCGGTCATTTTTGCGATATTGCGTGGCCGTCAAATCATCACCGGGATCATTATAAATCCCCGATGAATACATCATCGTTTCTTCCAACCACAGTTGGTAAAATTCGTTCCCAACATCATAGTGCGCGTAGATATTTTTTTGCGATCCAGATTTGGAATTCGCACGCACGACACGATCAATGATTTGATATTTTAGCGAATTCAACCACGTCGCGTCGTCAAAATCAGAAAATGTATCGCGATTTGCAAGACCAACACGAATGATGCTTTCGATTGACGGCGTGTCCCACAATCCATGTACATAGGTTTCGCCTAGTCCAATTTGGCCACGTGCAGCCATCGCGCTGACCACGGCCCAATCGTGCATTTCAAGAACTGCTTCTTCACCTGATGATCCAAAACGATGCGTTTCGCCCTCAGGTGTTTTGATGACGACAATGCCAGAGGTAACGCCCTCACACGCCGACAGAAACCGAGACTTCAGCGCGTTGTCCGTGAATTTCATGGCGATCACCTTTCAATAGTTCTGGCGCACTCATCGCGCGGATGACTCTCATGGCGCTTGCAATCCCGTCCTCATGGAAACCATGGCGGTTATAAGCGCCGGCGAACCATGTACGATTTGCACCTTGCATATTCTTAATCATAGTTTGCGCACGAATTGCTGCTGCGTCAAACAATGGATGCGCAAACTGCACATCATCATAAATCAATTCATCTGGGATATCGTCCGTCGGGTTTAGTGTAACGAACAATGGATCGCTTTCGGGGATCCCCTGCAGGAGGTTCATCCAATAGGTGACACCAATACTTCCTTGTTGAGAGCGATAAACCCAACTGGACCAACACGCGCGGCGTTGAGGCATTTGGCGCACGTCCCGATGCAGCACGGCGCGATTTTCCTGATACTGTACGGATCCAAGCGCAGTTTTTTCATCCTTGGTTGCATCGGACCCCAGAATGCGCAGCGCCTGATCAGAATGGGTGGCAAAAATAATTTCATCAAACCCATCAAAGCTGTGACCGCTGATGTGCACCGAACAGTCCAAGGGTCCACGCGTCACGCCAAGTACCGGCGCATCCAATTGGATGGTCGCCCCATTTTTCAAAAGTGCCGCTTCGATACGTGCCACATATTCGCGACTGCCACCATCAACCGTCCACCATTCATGCGTTTGACCACCCGCCAACAAACCATGATTTCGGAAAAATTGAACAAGCGATTTTGACGGAAACTTATCAATGTCTGCAAGCGGCGTTGACCAAATTGCGCCACTCATGGGCAGCATGTAATATTCTTTGAACCACTTACCCAAGCGCAGTTCATCAATAAACTCGCCAATAGACTTATCATCACTGGCGACATCCTCTGCACGAGCGCCAAAGCGAAAGATATCGCGTATCATTTTGTAAAACTGTGGACGAATAAGGTTGCGTTTCTGCGCCACAAGAGAGCCAATGCCGTTCATTGCATATTCAAGGCGACCGTTATCGATGGTTGCGGCAAAGCTCATATCGCTTTTCTTGATTGGCACGTCTAATTCATCGAACAAGCGCGTCAGATATGGATAGGTTGCAAAGTTGAAAACAATAAATCCTGTATCCACGGGCTGATCACCGTTGATACCAGAAACCTTAGTGCGTGCATGGCCGCCTAGACGATTTTCCGCCTCAAACAGTGTGATATCATGGTGTTTAGACAGATAATATGCACTAGATAACCCTGAAATTCCCGCTCCGATGACCGCGATTTTCTTGCGGGAAATATTAGGATTATCAAACATGAGTGCCTCGTTTAGTTTACACTTTTATACGAATACACCTCTGAGGCAGATCAATGTTTTTTGCAAACAAATAATAATAATCATTGAAACCACCCCAAAACATGATCCATTTGCCAAATAATTGCGTAAAAATACCACTATGTTGAAGATAATTTCAGGTCACACCTACCATGCACGTCGCGGCGAAATCAAAAACGCGTTTCGCTATAGTGTCGATTATTTGTTACACGATTTTCAAAAAACACCCGACACTTGGTTGTTTTCGTTCGACCGTTTTAATCTTTGGTCTCTACGCACGTCTGATCATGGCGGAATGCCCAAATCAGGCAAGGGTATAAAATGGTTTGAACAAATCTTGACCGAAAATGGGTTTGACCCTGAAACGTGCGATACGTTTTTAATAACTGCGCCACGTTTTCTGTGGTTTGAATTTAATCCTGTTAGCTTTTGGATCGCCACGAAAAACGGTTCACCAGTTGCAATGGTAGCAGAAGTGAACAGCACCTTTGGTCAACGACACTGTTATTATTGCGCCAAACCAGACCAGAGTGTCATCACACCAGCGGACAGTTTGAAGGCGCAGAAACTGATGCATGTATCGCCGTTTCAAAAAATATCTGGGGAATATACGTTTAACATAGGCTTTACCCCAGAAAAATTTTCAATGCGAATTGATTATCGTGACGGCCAGCAAGGTGTATTAGCTACACTGGATGGAGCGATCACAAACGCCAGTGATACAACATTGGCATATGCTGCCCTGCGCCGACCATTCGGAGCGATGCGCGTTCTAACACTTATACATTGGCAGGCGGTCAAGTTATGGATCAAAGGGGCCCCATTTTTAGGGCGTCAAAAACCGCCATCAACCTTGGTGTCAAAACGCGATGCGTAGTTTTAAAAACAAATCAATCTGGCTGATCGGTGCAAGTGAAGGACTGGGCAGAGAAGTTGCCAAGTTGCTAAACGCAGAAGGTGCAAAACTTTTCCTGAGTGCACGAAATGAAACATCACTTCGTGATCTGTGCCATGAAATGCGCGATGCTACCCCGCTTCCTTTGGATGTCACGAAAGCCGATAGCGTCCGCGCGGCCTATGATCAGATCGAAAATTTAAACGTCATGATTTATAATGCGGGCGCGTATGATCCCATGGCAACTCAGGATTGGGATACGGAAAAAGCCTTGCGCATGATTGATGTGAACCTAAACGGTTGCATTCGCGCAGTTGGAGAGGTCTTGCCTGACATGTTGGCAAGTGGATCTGGGCATGTAGTTTTGATTGGCTCGCTTTCTGCCTATGGCGGGCTGCCCAAAGCGATTGGATATGGAGCAAGTAAGGCAGCAGTCGCCAGCATTGCAGAAACCATGCGACACGATTTGCAGGGCACCGGGATTGATGTTCAATTGATCAACCCAGGATTCATCAAAACCCGCCTTACAGACAAAAACGATTTCAAAATGCCCCAATTACTAGCCCCGAGCGAGGCCGCGAAACACGTGATCAAAGGCATGCGGAAAAATACATTCCGATATGATTTTCCGTGGCCATTTTCACGTGTCATCAAATTATTTACGAGTTTGCCAGATTTCATTCGATTTCGCGTCTGATTATGACAAAAATACACTTCGTGAACGTCAAAACATTTCAAGTCACGTGAAATAATTGAAGCAGCGAAGCAAATACGCTAATCAAGTTTTGCGAAATAAACATTCGAAAAGCTGTACCCAATCCGTCTGTAACAAACTACGGAGCGGTGCCGATAGATGTTAGACCTAAATCGAAAAATGTGCTCTATTTTAACAAAAGGCGCACAATATCAATTCACGATACGTGAATTGGTCAGTCTTTTTACACGCAAAGAGTTTCTTTCGCTCGCGTTTTCGATGATGTGAGCCTCCCCATCTGACCTGGTCCACCGCTATGTTTAGCAAACTATGGACGCGACAGATTCGCTGAACCAGACATTGCCAGCACGCCATCGTCACGCCTGATCCAAATTTCTACTTCTGACGTGGATGTTTGCAGCCCGCAGACTTTAAACTTCATTGTATCAAACACAGGTGCCAGCGCGCGGAATTGAAAATATTTTACCGCCGCATCAGGAAAATTTTTCCAGATCAAATCAAGCATCAACGTGGCAAGCAGTGGACCGTGTACAATCAATCCCTGATATCCTTCGGTTTCAATGCAAAACGGCTGATCGTAATGTATGCGATGGCCATTGAACGTCAGCGCGGAATAGCGAAATAACAATACGGGATCGGGGTTCACCGCATATGAAAACTCGGGCAGCGTTTCGGATGTTTGATAAACTGGTGCCATTGCGTTTTTGTCAGGCGCACTTCGATAAACGATGTCGTGCTCTTCCTCGACACAACAGGCTTCATGTTGAAATACCTTATGCGCAACGGTGACAAATACCAAATCTCCAGATTTCCCCGATTTCTGTTGAATGGATTTTATTGTCGAAACTTTGCGTGCCTCTGCCCCGATCACCAAATCGTTCAAGAATGATACGCGACTACCTGCCCACATACGGCGTGGCAGTTTTACAGGTGGCAAAAACCCACCAAGCGCTGCGTGACCATCATAATTTGCCTGATCAAGTCGATAAATCGGTAAGAAATACAACCAATGCCAAAGCGGCGGCAAAGATGAACCATCGACGTACTGTGTATCATGGTTCAAGGTCGCCGATAACGCATTGGCTGGAAAGGCCACAATTTGATCGTGGCGCTCTTCGCTGTTTCCCAACCAATCCGTTAAATCGTCCACAGGTATTCTTATCCTTCGGGCATCGTTTGTTTAAATACGTCCATCGCCTGCATTTTCGCCTGCCATTCCGCCATCTTAGGATGACGAGATTGCCAATCGCGATCACCGTGGCGGAAATCGATATAATCCAATGCACACGCAACAGATATCTGTCCCGCATTCAGCGGACCCTGTACTTCTGCATATGCGCCCGTTTCCAGCGACGCGATGGCATGTTCCACTTTGGACCACTGTGCCTCTATCCAACTGGGTGATTGTTCATTTTCTGGGCGTAACCGTTTTTCGTATGAAATCGATACACCCGACTCCATAATGCCATCGCCCAAAGCCTCAAGCGTTAAGACTTTCCAAATATTATCCGCAGGATACATGCCCAATCCCGCCAGATCATCCAAGTAACGGCAAATAACACGACTATCGAACAGTGTAGAGTTATCATCCAATATCAACGCTGGGATTTTACCCAATGGATTTGCCGAACGCGCATCATCAGCCACGTTCAATGCCGTCGTCGCAACAGGTGTAAACGTAATCTTATCAGTTAAATTTCCCAAGTGTGTATATACCGCGACCTTCCGCACAAATGGCGACGCAGGCGAATAAATGAGTTTCATAATGTTCTCCGCTATTTTTTGTGATGTTAGCTCAAACCGACGCAATTGAAAGATTTATTGCGGCAGATCTTTCATCAATTTTGCAAGCGCTGGAACATGGTCAGCCAAGGCATCTGCTGCGTCCAAACGTGCTTGTTCTGGTTTGTTTTGACCCAGCTTCCATGTGCTGTGCAGTTCAGAGGTTTCAAACTTAAACGGTAATATCTGACGCATCATTCGCTTTTTGACGTCATCGGTCATCTTTTCCATCGTCCAAATCGGTTTGGGATGTAATTGTGACTCAAAATGATCCGATAGACGGGACAACAACGGTTCCAGCACATCATCCTCCAATCGCATCAACTGACCCGTTAAATGGATAGCGACATAGTTCCATGTTGGCACTTGGTCGCCTATGCGATACCAGTCTGGTGAAATATATCCATCTGGACCGTTCACAATTAATGTCGTTGGAACCGCTTCACCAACCTCAACACGCGCCATTGGGTTGGATCGGACCAAGTGCAATTCAATGTACGATTGGCATGCAGATAGCAAAAAGGGAACGTGTGAGATGAGTGGCAAACCGCTGGTTGATTGGACAAGTGTTCCAAAACTGGTTTGTGACACCAATTCCCAACCATGCCCGTCTGATGTGTTTCTAAAGCTTGGGTTTGGATGCATGCGAATGCTCTAATCCTGATATGGAAAATATGTTGGCGCGTCCCCGTTCACCCATTTTGGATATTTATCCATAATCGCCGCGAACCGAGCTGAGTCTTTAAAACTCTGTAACCATACAACGGTTTTTTCCCATGGTTGTGCAGAAAACCAATCCAAATCCACATGTGCGAATTGTCGAATAAACGGCAATATCGCAAAATCTGCCAATTTTGGGTCTGGACCAAACAAATTGCCATCCAAACGCTGTTCCAATTCTTGAATGAAACTTGACGCTGCATCACGATTTACAATTGGATCTATCTCAGGATACCTGGTTGGGTATTTGTATCGATCCAGTGCGTGTTTAAATGTTCCATCGCATGTCGACATAAGCGAATAACCCACAGTCGGCATTTGCATCAGGTTCTCAGGATCGTTCTGCCCCAGCGCCCAGGCCATGATGTGCAAACTTTCATCAACAATGCGTTCACCTACCTTTAGACAAGGCACAGTCGCAGTGGGCGATGTTTCTAAAAATTCTGGCGTCTTATCGCGCAGAACAATTTCACGCAGCTCAACTTGAATTCCACTGCTTGCAATCGCAAGTCTCGCGCGCATCGCATAGGGGCATCGGCGAAAACTATATAAAATGGGATAGGTCATGGTGTTACGGGCGCTGCAAACAACTTGCCATTTACGATATCGGTAATTTGGGCTGTAACTATTTCGCTTTCCTGTTGTGAAGCATCGAAACATACCTCTGTAAATTGCTCGGTACGCCCCATGTTAGGGTTTTCCATCAACACCGCGTGGACCTTGCCAACCTGATCACGCAAATGCGTCTGTACTTTTTCATCACCCTTTTGCCGGAGTATCGCGGCACGTTCCTTAATCAACCTACCGTCAACAGCTGGCATGCGTGCCGCAGGCGTTCCCTGACGCGCAGAATAGGGGAAAACGTGTAGCCAAGTAAGATCGCACTCGTCCACCAACTTTACCGAGTTTTCAAAGTGGGCTTCGGTTTCGGTGGGAAAGCCCGCAATGATATCCGCACCAAAAACCATATCAGGGCGTAATTTGCGCGCCTCTTCACAAAACTGAATGGCATCATCTCGCAGGTGCCGACGTTTCATGCGTTTCAGTATTAGGTCATCACCATGCTGCAAACTTAGATGCAGATGCGGCATCAAACGCGGTTCTGTTGCGATGGCCTGCATCAGATTTTCATCAACCTCAATTGAATCAATCGAACTAATCCGAAGTCTGTTCAAATTAGGAACCAATTTAAGAATACGCATCACCAAATCGCCCAGCTTTGGGGCGGCAGGCAAATCAGCGCCCCAACTGGTTAAATCGACACCTGTCAGGACAACTTCGTTGTATCCACTGTCCACAAGCCGTTTGATTTGATCAACCACGACGCCCGCTGGAACAGAACGCGAATTTCCGCGGCCATAGGGAATGATGCAAAATGTACAGCGATGATCGCAGCCGTTTTGAACCTGAACATACGCGCGGCTACGTGTGCCAAAGCCATCAATCAAATGTTCTGCTGTTTCGGTCACGGACATAATGTCATCAACTTGGACGCGTTCGGTTTCACCAATAAAACCGTTGGATAAACCACGCCACGTATCTGCGGATAGTTTTTCTGTATTCCCAATAACTGCACTGACCTCCGCCATTTTGGCAAAACTATCTGGGTCAATTTGTGCAGCACATCCCGTTACGATGATTTGTTTCTCTGGAAACTGCCGCTTTTGTTTTCTGATCTCTTGTTTTGACTTTCGGACGGCTTCGGCTGTTACAGCGCATGTGTTAATAACATAGACATTTTCTACGCCTGCAGTCTGTGCCAATTCCTTCATCGCCTCGGTCTCATATGCGTTCAATCGGCAACCAAGCGTTGTGAAAATCGGCGCATTACTCATCATACGCCTGCCAAGAATTCTAAAGTGAACACACCGTCAAAAACATGCGCTGTCGGACCCGCCATCCAAACACCATCATCACGCCAATCAACCTGTATTTGACCGCCATCCAGATCAATTGTGACAGAGCGACCTGTCAGCCCGCGGCGTGCGGCTGCAACAGCAGTTGCACATGATGATGATCCTGATGCAAGCGTTACACCGACACCCCGTTCCCATACGCGCATACGAAGGCGATTGGGTGCGATCACAGTTGCGAATTGAACATTTGTACGCTCTGGAAATAACGCGTGATGTTCGGTTTCAGAACCACGACCTTCCAAGTTTACCTGCTCTGCATCATCGACAAAAAACGTGCAATGCGGGTTTCCCATTCCCGTGGCGGTAGGGGCGCCGTCAATTGGTAACGACAACGTATCGCATTCATACGCCAACGGAACCTCGTTCCAATTTAACATGGGGGGTCCCATATTCACGGCCGTAATTCCTTCGCCCTGATCAATAGCATGCAAAATCCCGCGATCGGTTTTCAGATCAAGCGTGGTTTTGCCAGTTTCATTCATCAAAAATCTGGCGATGCAACGGGTTGCATTCCCGCAAGCGGCAGATTTTGAACCATCTGAATTGTAAAAATCTAGGTGCGCATCAACGTCACTGGGTAAAATCACAGCAAGCTGGTCGAACCCAACTCCACGGTGTCGATCAGCAACAGCCGAGATGAGAGAATCTGTTAATTCGAATCTAGAATCACGTCCATCCACGACAACGAAATCGTTGCCGAGCCCATGCATCTTCATAAACGGAAGGCGGATCTTGGATTCAACTAACATATGCACGCATATACGTACCAAATCGCCCTGAATCCAGAGATAACGACAATTAATTCACTTTCGGGGTTGACCCTACCCCCAGTTCTTTTTATGCAGCCGGCCAGTGGGCCGTTAGCTCAGTTGGTAGAGCAACTGACTTTTAATCAGTGGGTCACAGGTTCGAATCCTGTACGGCTCACCACTGTTTTCAATGACTTAGCAGAAATACTGGTCAAATGTGCTCCTCTTGGGGAAACACAGGAGAAACTTTATCTCAATTATATCAGAGTATTATCCAAGCTAGGATTGCGAGTGCGATAAATACACCCACCACTAGAAACACTGGCTGAGACGCACTTGGTTTAGCTTCACTCTCTGTATTGGGCTTAAGTTCTGGTACTTCGGAAGCTGCCTCTAGGCGTTCTGAGGTAGTTGCATTCTCCAACAGATCGATCAGTTCGGCTTTCTTCATAGATGATTTTGCGTCGATGCCTTGTGATGAAAGCATTTCAAGAAGTTCAGCTTTAGTGTGCTTGCTTAGCGACATGTCTTTTCCTTGGCTACAAAGGTTGCGGGCAAAGCTAAGCAAATGAATTGTGAAACATCAAGAAAAAGAGAAGGGGGGGTCAAAAACTTGACCGTTTCAGTTGCTAGTTATCCCGCTCTCACAATTTTTCTGAAAAAGGTTCGAGGCGTTAGCTTTATATTTTCAGAAGATGGACAGTTGATCCGAACTTTTCAAATTCATGGGAGCATCTTGTGCGCGTTAAGGAAATACTTAACAATTATGAACTGTGTCTTGCTGACATCGAAGTGATACTGAACGGTGAGACCAGATCAGCACCGACCATGTGTGTGACTGATGGACATGGGGTGATCCCTTTGAATACTCCCGACGGGAGACCCATTCAGATGAACAAAGCGAATGCTATACAGCTTGGTGGTGGGAAGAGGGTCTAGTCGTTCCAGTCTTGGAAAAGATTTATGTCGAATCCGTACCTAGCTGTCGAAAAAGTTACAGAATCTGTATGCAGAAGTTTCACAGTGCTATTGTCGTTGGGTTTAGCGGCTAACGACAAACGCAGGGAAGGGGTCGCTTGTGGTTGAGGGCCTCTTCTCACTTACCTTCCTTGTGTCCAACAGGAACTGAGACCTCTGCTTTTTATCCCCTGCATGGGTCTTTTTTCATGAGTTTCCATAGTAAGTATTCCAGACATTCTACTTTGCCTCGATTCACTATCGGTCAAACTCAAAAAAGAAAAAAGTTGACGTTGATCAGCCATAAATGCAAAGCCAACTTTTTTACCAGTTAAATTATTCTGAGGCATCTGCTTCTGTGTCAGAAGAACTACCTAGGTAATCCATGGGGTTCAAACTATATCCACCAACACTGCCACAAGCAGAGAGCGACAGCAATAATGCTACAATACCAAGTTTCTTCATCTTAATGCTCCATAATTTGGTCATCTTAAGCAAGCGCAATACCAACCGAGATGCAAGGGGTTCATTGAAAGATTTAATTATAACTCTTTTCCAAGGCTTCGCTTGTTATCTATTCCAGACATTGGACTTAGCCTAAATTTTGCAGGATGTTTGATGCATAATGGTATTTCTACAATCTTTTAAAAGATTGCCCAAGAAATTATGGCAATTAATACCACGTAGAAGATGCCTCTAAACCAAACGGGTGCTT
>JAFMKS010000095.1 GCA_017852835.1 Paracoccaceae bacterium | reverse complement strand
CCGAAGATTTCGACCATTTTGAACCCATCTTGGAAATGGCCGTAAACCGCATGCCGATGTTGGGCGAAGCGGGCATTCACACCTTCTTCAATGGACCAGAAAGTTTTACGCCTGACGATGCCTATCACTTGGGTCTTGCACCAGAAATGGACAATGTTTGGGTTGCCGCAGGCTTTAACTCAATCGGTATCCAATCCGCAGGAGGCGCGGGTATGGCACTGTCGCAATGGATGGACAGCGGCGAAAAACCATTTGATTTGGGTGATGTTGATATTTCACGCATGAACCCGTTCCAAGGGAACAAAACCTATCTCTTTGAACGATCCAAGGAAACCTTAGGCCTGCTTTATGCAGATCACTTCCCCTATCGTCAAAAGGCGACAGCACGGGGCATTCGTCGCACACCATTCCATCACCATTTGGACCAGAACGGCGCGGTCTTTGGCGAATTAGCGGGATGGGAACGCGCGAACTGGTTCGCGGATGACGGCCAAGAACGTGAATATCAATACAGCTGGAAACGCCAAAATTGGTTTGAAAATTCTGCACGCGAACACCGCGCAATCCGCGAAAATGTGGGCATGTACGATATGTCCTCATTCGGGAAAATACGGGTTGAGGGCCGTGATGCCGAGGCATTTTTAAACCACATCTGCGGGGCGAATATGTCGGTTCCTGCGGGCAAAATCGTATATACTCAATTCCTGAATGAACGCGCAGGGATTGAGGCAGATGTAACTGTCACACGCCTGTCTGAAACGGCGTATTTGGTGGTGACACCTGCGGCCACACGTTTGGCGGATGAAACATGGATGCGTCGTCACGCAGGCGATCGCAATGTTGTGATCACCGATGTCACCGCATCCGAAGGTGTGTTGGCCGTTATGGGGCCGAATGCGCGTAAACTGATGCAGGCCGTGTCACCCAATGATTTTTCAAACGATGTGAATCCCTTTGGCACAGCTCAAGAAATTGAAATTGGCATGGGGCTGGCACGTGTGCATCGCGTGTCCTATGTTGGTGAATTAGGTTGGGAAATCTATGTTGGTGCGGATCAGGCGGGACATATCTTTGAAACCCTATGGGATGCGGGTCAGGATCATGGCCTGAAACTCTGCGGTATGCATATGATGGACAGCTGCCGCATTGAAAAGGCCTTTCGCCACTTTGGGCACGATATAACAACCGAAGATAACGCGATTGCAGCCGGTCTGGGATTTGCCGTTTCAACCAAGAAAGAGGCGTTCATAGGCCGTGATGCGGTTTTGCGGACCAAGGAAAATGGCCCAGAAAGCCGTATGGTGCAGTTCTTATTGAATGACCCAGAACCGCTGCTCTATCATAATGAACCGATCCTGCGGGATGGGAAAATTGTTGGCTATCTCAGCTCGGGGTCTTATGGATATCACTTGGGCGGCGCGGTTGGCATGGGCTATGTCCCATGTGCAGGTGAAAGTGCCGCTGATGTTTTGGCATCATCCTATCAAATCGATGTGGCAGGTACATTGGTTGATGCCACAGCATCGTTGAAACCGATGTATGACCCCACGGGCGCGCGCTGCAAAGCCTAATTCACTTCAACTTTGGCGGTGAATTCGGATCCATCCCCGGCGCAGAGCCGGGGATTTTTTCTTGGACGATTTCTGGCAATTCAAACAGCAATCCTACCTTGGTAATGGCGGCGGCTGCAGGTTCATCGGCGTCAAAAAACGCTACATCCAAACTGGCCGCATCAACACCCGAAAATGCAATCGCCTCGTGCGTGGATTTGGCCAATGCGCGTTCGGCGTTTGGTTCTGCATTGATAAACGCCAATAAATGCCCGCGGCTATCGTCATCATAGACAACCTGACACAGCCAGACCTGTTCAACCAAACCCGCGGCCGCAACCAATTTTGTATCCAGTGCCTTTAACACCTGTTCGGGAATGCCCGCAGGTGGCAGAAACTCTGCAGGGCGTGCCTCAAATTCATCGGGGGTTTCCCCCAGCGCATCGCTTAACCATTCAATTGCATCGCTTGGGATCAGTGTCTCGGAACTCTCAACGCCCAAATTCAAACCCATCCCCATTTTTTCCATAACCAACATGGAGACCAACACCCGACCCGACAGCGCGACATAGGGAGCAACATCGCCTGCGAAGTTGGCCAGACGGTCCGCCTTATCAAAGGCAAGAACCAGATTTTCGCCACCACCCTCAATTACCTTGGGTTCAATGACATCTGCGGCAGCTTCTTTTTCCAACAATAAATACAATTCTGCATCCGCGACACGTTCATAAAACGCAAGGTGCGCGGCCTCATCCTCGGGCGCGGCCTGCATGGCGGCAAATGCGCGATCAATCACTGTTTCACTCATCTCAGCTCCTTTTGGATACGGCGGCGCAGTTCGGGCAACAAATCAGTTTCAAACCACGGATTTTTCTTTAACCATGCGGTATTGCGCCACGATGGGTGAGGCAAGGGAAAAACGTCCGTCCCTTGGGCTTTCCACCCCCGAACCGTATCAGTGACATTGTTAAACTGTGGCAAATGCCATTTCTGCGCATATTGCCCGATTACCAGCGTCAGGCGAATATTCGGAAACGCTGCCATAACGCGCGCACGCCATGTACGGGCACAAATGGGCGGAGGCGGTAAATCAGCGCCCTTTTCGTTGTATCCTGGAAAACAAAACGCCATCGGCAAAATTGCAATGCGGGCAGTATCGTAAAATTCTGCCTCTGTTACATCCATCCAGTCCCGTAAACGATCACCCGACGGATCAGTAAAGGGCAGCCCACTTTGATGCACCCTTGCACCCGGTGCTTGCCCCGCGATCAAAATACGCGCGGATGGGTCACCGCGAAAAACAGGGCGCGGTTCATGTTTTGTTTTCGTGGCAGCAAATCGTTCGGCGCACAGGCGGCATTTTGATAATTCATCAAAGACGGAATTGGGCATACCCCAAGGATAGGTCGTTGCGAAGGACATGCAAAACAATTGTTGACGCACACCAATATTTCGATAATTTTAGAAATATGAAAATATTTGACGACTCCACACTCACGCTCGAGATTGCCGCATCCACCTTTGCGGCACTTGGGTCTGAACAACGTTTGCACGTTCTGTGCACTTTGGTGCGTGCAGGACCAGACGGTTTGCCAATTGGCATCTTGGGTGATCGCTGTGGTGTCACGGGATCAACCCTAACCCATCATGTCAAAATCCTGAATCAGGCGGGTCTGGTCACGCAGACAAAGCAAGGGCGATCCATTATTTGTGCGGCGGTCGCCTATGATCAAATCGAAACACTTTCACAATATTTGATGACAGAATGCTGCGCTGATTGTGACCCAACTTACGAGCATGAATGCCATGACTGACCTAAGCCAATCGACACGCCAATTCCCAAAAGTTGACGGCGCATTCGCAGCAATTATTGTGATTTATGTCTGTGTCGCGCTGTTCCTGCCTGCTGAATTTGGGGCGACCTTGGGGTTCACAACGAATGCAATGACCAGTACCGCGCCATTTATAATCTTTGCGGTACTTGCGGTTGCCTACCTAAAGGCGACAGGCGCGGAAACGTTGTTGGCCCGTGCGTTTGAGGGTGCGCAAACCCGCATGATCGTTTTGGCCGCGCTGCTGGGTGGATTATCCCCCTTTTGTTCGTGCGAGGTAATCCCTTTTATTGCGGCACTTTTAGCCGTTGGTGCCCCTCTTGGCGCGGTGATGGCGTTTTGGCTGTCCTCCCCTTTGATGGACCCTGCGATGTTTGCCATCACCAGCGGAACATTGGGATTTGATTTTGCAATCGCCAAAACCGTTGCGGCGGTTGGTCTGGGCCTCTTTGGTGGATTTGTTACGATGGCGCTGTCAAACAATCCTGTCTTTGTTGATCCCCTGCGGGAAAAGCCCAAGGTTGGTGGATGCTGTGGCGTAAAGGCCCCGTTTCAGGGGAAACCTGTTTGGGCGTTTTGGGAGGACAGTGAACGCAAACTGGCCTTTCGCAATACGGCCGTCGAAAACGCGGTTTTCCTGACCAAATGGTTGCTATTGGCCTACACAATCGAGGCATTAATGATCCGCTACATCCCTGCCGAATGGGTCGCGCAGGCCTTGGGCGGAGAAGGCGTTGGAACAATCATCCTGGCCGCATTTATCGGTGCGCCCGCCTATTTGAATGGCTATGCCGCCGTTCCATTGGTTGACGCATTGATGACCCAAGGCATGAGCACAGGCGCAGCCCTAAGTTTCATGATCGCAGGCGGGGTCAGCTGTATACCAGCCGCGCTTGCGGTTTGGGCACTGGTGAAACCACGTGTTTTCGCCGCCTATTTGGGCCTTGCAGTTACGGGGGCAATCATATCAGGGATGGTGTGGCAGGCGATTGCCTGACATGAAATCTTCGGATGGGATCCAACAGTACAAACCTAAAGTAATCACCCAAAACAGCCAAAAACCGTTTGTTTTATGCGCCGTATTCCATCAAACATAAGCTTGTGAAAGATGGGGCAGAGCAGGCATGTCGAAAAAGATGAATTCACAGGCGGTCGGGCTTGATATTGGGCTTAGCTTTATCAAATGGCTGACGGGCGCTGAAAATTTACATTATGGCATCTGGACGGACCTAGAGGTGACCGCAGGGAATTTGGGTCAGGCGCAATCTGTTTACACAGAAAAACTGTTTTCCTATCTACCATCGGGGTCATTGCGCATTTTGGATGTGGGCGGCGGTGCGGGTGAAACCGCGCGCAAACTGATCGCATTGGGGCATCAGGTGGACATCGTCGTGCCCAGCCTGTTTTTGGCCGAACGCTGCCGTGCAAATGCGCCACAGGCAACTGTCCATCTGTGCAAATTTGAAGACTTTGAAACCGATCAAGAATTTGACCTCTGCCTATTCTCAGAAAGCTTTCAGTACATTCCATACAAAACCGCGATTGAACGGGCACAAAAATATGTAAAGCCGAATGGCAACATCCTGATCGCCGATTGTTTCCGCATCACATCCGCGGACAAAACGGATAAAACGCGGCGTGTGGGCGGCGGACATTCCATCACTGAATTTCAAAGCTATCTGCAGGCATCAGATATCACCGTCACATCAAGCGAAGATATAACACAGGCTGTCGCGCCCTCGATCGATCTTGAACAGGAAT
>JAFMKS010000094.1 GCA_017852835.1 Paracoccaceae bacterium | reverse complement strand
ATTGTATTGAACATGTTGGTCAACGCCCCCGCAGCTCAAAAGCGCGACTTTGATCACATTGTCGAAGTCTTTACCGCAGGTGCGCCCCCTGCCCCCGCGACGCTGGCCAAAATTGAACCAATGGGTTTCAATGTAACACAAGTGTATGGATTGACCGAGGTCTATGGCCCCGCAACCGAATGTACATGGGACAGCGCATGGGATGATCTGGGCACGGATGAACGCGCCGCGATCAAGGCGCGACAGGGTGTTGCCATGCCCTTTATGGAGGATGTGGCCGTTTGGGATTCAGCGGGCCAACAAATTTCCCGTGACGGCACCGCACAGGGCGAAATCGTGATGCGCGGCAATGGCACAATGAAAGGGTATTATAAAAACCCACAGGCCACTGCCGAGGCGTTTGAGGGCGGATATTTCCATTCGGGCGATATCGCTGTCCACCATCCAAATACCTATGTTCAAATCGCTGACCGCGCCAAGGATATCATCATTTCAGGGGGCGAAAACATCAGTTCGGTTGAGGTCGAAGGCACATTGATGGCCCATCCCGCCGTATCGCTGTGTGCTGTGGTTGCCAAACCAGACGAAAAATGGGGCGAAGTGCCCTGCGCCTTTATCGAACTAAAAGAGGGCGCAGAGGCAAACGAGGCCGATTTGATCACCTTTGCCCGCGAACGCCTTGCAGGATTTAAAACACCCAAGGCCGTGGTTTTCTGTGAACTGCCCAAGACATCTACGGGGAAAATTCAGAAATTTGAACTGCGCAAGCAGTTTCAATAATCACAGTGATTGTTTGCATGGGAACGAAGGTGTAGCATTGTTCAAAAATACTGAGCAGACACTTTCGTTTTCATGACCGCCCTAAGCAAATACCAAAGATTAGAAGCATCCGCTCTCTGGCGCGACAGCATCAGTGGTCAGCGGCGTGATGTAATTGTCTCTCTTGGGGATGCCAGTTTGGTCATTACCGACAAAAACGAACGCCCGCTAACGCATTGGTCGCTGGCTGCGGTGCAACGCGCAAATCCGGGGGCAATGCCAGCTGTTTTTCACCCAGATGGTGATCCTGATGAAACATTGGAATTGGGCGAAAGCGAAACTGAAATGGTTGAGGCCATTGAAAAGCTGCGTCAGGTGATCGAACGCCGCCGCCCAAAACCGGGAAGATTGCGGATCATAAGTTTCCTAACGATCTTAACATTCTTTGCCGCGTTAATGGTTTTTTGGATGCCCGGTGCCGTGCGTGATTACACCCTGCGCGTCCTACCCGATGTGACCGAACAGGAAATCGGCAATGGGTTATTGCAGGAATTGGAACGCTTTACAGGACGCGCCTGTACCTCCTCCCTGTCCACGCGTGCGCTGGATCAATTGTCAAATCGTCTGTTTGATAGGCCCGTTTCAATCGCTATCCTACGCGAAGGTGTAGAAAGCGTTCGCGCACTGCCCGGGAACGTAATTGTGGTCAGCCACACGTTGGTTGAGGATTATGACACCCCTGATGTGTTGGCGGGTTACTTGCTTCAACTCAATCTCGACAATGAACCGCGGGATATGTTGCAACAGATGCTTGAGACGGCAGGGTTCATGCCAACCTTCCGACTGCTAACAACGGGTCAGTTACCCCAAGCGACATTGGCAGACTTTGCCAAAGGGCTGTTGAACAATCCCGCGGCGGTCCCAGAAGATACACTTTTGATCACTGCGTTTTATGAACAGGGGGTCGCCATAACCCCCTATGCATTGGCGCGTGACATTACGGGACAGGATACTGCGCATCTTCTATCAGCAGAGATCACGCGCCCAAGCTCCGCACGTCCCGTTTTGAACGACACGCTTTGGGTTGGGTTACAGGGGATTTGCGGCGGATAATCGAATGGACCCGATTCGCTATTTTGTGCCGAACATGCGGTCCCCTGCATCGCCAAGGCCCGGAACGATATACCCCTTTTCGTTCAACTGGCTGTCCAATGCTGCAGTGACGATTGGAACATCTGGATGGGCCTCTTTCATGCGGGCGACACCCTCGGGTGCGGCTAATAGGCATAAAAAGCGGATGTCTTTGGCCCCTGCTTGTTTCAGCAGGTCAATTGCTGCAACAGATGAATTGCCTGTGGCTAACATTGGGTCCACTGTAATGGTCAGGCGATCGCTTAAGCCTTGGGGGACTTTGAAATAATATTGCACGGGCTTTAACGTTTTTTCATCGCGGTAAAGGCCCACAAACCCCACCCGTGCAGAGGGCACCAATTCAAGTATGCCATCAAGCAGCCCATTGCCCGCCCGCAAAATGGACACAAGCGCCAATTTCTTTCCACCAATCACAGGGGCATCCATTTTCATCAAGGGTGTTTCAATCTGACGCATCGACATGGGCAAATTCCGCGTCACCTCATAGGCCAACAACTGACTGATTTCGCGCAACAATTTCCGAAAAACCGCCGTTTGGGTGGCCGTGTCGCGCATCAGGGTCAATTTGTGTTGAACAAGAGGATGATCGACGATTGTTAGATGTTGATCCATGATTTCCGTACCTTTTCACGCAGGGTTTTCTTGGTTTCAGCATCGCAAAAGGCCGCATCAACCGCATTTTCACTCAAAACACAAAATTCCGCAGCACCCCATCCAAAGGTATCCGCCAACATATCGTATTCACGGGTCAAATTCGTGTGAAAGAATGGTGGATCATCGGTGGATACCGTTACGCGGACGGATTGATCAAACAACGCCTTGATCGGATGCTCTGCCCAACTGGGCGCAACATCAACCCCCAAGGCCACGTTTGAGCCTGGGCACACCTCAAGTGTGATTTGACGTGCTTTGATCTCTTCTATAAGCGCAGGATCCTTAATGCATTGCACCCCATGGCCAATACGTTCCACGTTTAGATCATGGATCGCCTCGCGCACACTTTGTGAGCCGCCCCATTCGCCCGCATGTGTCGTCAGGCGCAGCCCCGCCTCGCGCGCCATATCAAAGGCATAGGCGAAATCGCCCTGATGCCCAATGCTTTCGTCCCCACCCATGCCGAAACCTGTTAGGAAATCACCTGCTGTTTCAGCCGCGCACAGGCCCGATTTTTTGGCCTGTTCTGGCCCCATATGGCGCACGCATGTCGCAATGCCGCGCATCACAATACCATGTTCCTGATGCGCATGATTGGCCGCCTCTTCAATCGCGGCCAAATAATCACGCCATGCCGCGACATCAGAATTTCCACAAAAATCTGGGGCCAAGAATGTTTCTGTATAAATCACCCCATGTGATACGCATTCTTCTAAAATCGCACGGGTCAGGTGATAAAAATCTTGCGGAGTTTGCAGGACTGTACAGGCGGCCTCATACGTACGCAAAAATTCGGTGAAGGATGTGAAAACATATCCGCCCGTGTCATCAAAAATCTTGGATAGGTCCACCTTTTTCTCGGACGCAAGGCGGCGAATAAATTCGGGTGGCGCCGCACCTTCGTGATGCAGGTGAATTTCAATTTTCGCGCCGTCTGCTCTGGGTTCACTCATTCTATATTTTTCCCTTCTCCACCGTAAGGCACATCAAAAAATCGCGCGATTGTCGCCGCCACATCGCTAAACCCAATGCCGCCAATGTCATTGGGGTGTGCACCTGCGATCAATACAGGCACACGTTCGCGTGTGTGATCGGTTCCGACCCATGTTGGATCATTGCCGTGATCCGCCGTCAGGATCAGCAAATCATCGGGACGCAACTGCGACAGGACACCCGTCATTTTTTGATCGAACCATTCCAATGCACGTGCATATCCCGAAACATCACGACGATGTCCATAGAGGCTATCAAATTCGACAAAATTTGCGAAAGTAAAACTGTGATCCGAGGCATGGCGCACATGATCATCTAATGCCGCCATAAGGGTTTCATCATCCCCCTTCACACAGTGATCAATGCCCTGCATGGAAAAGATATCCCCAATTTTGCCAATTGCGCGGGTGTGAACACCTGCATTTTGCAAATAGTTTGTCAGCACAGGGCGCGGTGGTTCAATCGCATAATCACGGCGATTAGAGGTTCGTTTCCAACCCGTTTTCTGGTCGCCAACAAAGGGGCGCGCAATCACGCGGCCCACCTTCATTTCATGTAACATTGGCGCGATTGCAGCACATAGATCATAGAGCCGCTCTAATCCGAAATGGGTTTCATGGGCGGCGATTTGGAACACACTGTCGATGGATGTGTAACAAATCGGTTGTCCTGTTTCGACGTGATGCTGCCCCAATTTCTGAATGATCTCTGTGCCAGAGGCATGGCAATTCCCTAATATCCCCGAAACACCCGCCGCACGGCAAACCGCATCTGTGACATCGCTGGGAAAACTGGGGTCTGATCTCGGGAAATAATGCCAATCCCACGGAACGGTAAGCCCCGCCAATTCCCAATGGCCCGAGGGCGTATCCTTGCCAAGTGATTTTTCGGTCGCTGCGGCCCATGTTGCCCCTGAAACCATTGCTAAATTGGGGGCCATTTCCCCAGACGCCGCATGGATCGCATTGCCTAATCCCAATCGGGTCAATGTCGGCAGGTTCAATGGACCATGACGCCCCTGATTTGCGTGACCCTCAGCGCAGGCCTTGGCAATATTCAAGACGGTATTTGATCCCGTATCGGGCACATCGCCATTGAAAAAACGATCCGCATCGGGTGCGCCCCCTATACCAACCGAATCCATAACAACCAAAAACGCCCGCATCACAATCCAATCTGTTCCAGAATGAGGGGTGGTTCATCCACTGCCGCGCTATCAATTAAAATGATATTTTCCAATGCCTTAACCGCTTCCTGTGCGCGATCCAAACGATTGGCATGCACCCGCGCGATGACGTCACCCCGCCCGACAGCCGTCCTAAGTGGCAGCACATGATCAATCCCAACAGACGGGTCAATCGCATCATCTTCAACGCGTCGTCCACCGCCCAAATCGACCACCACATTCCCCATGTCGATGCCGCGAAAGCCCGAAATATACCCTGCCTGTTTTGCATGAACCTCTAAAATGACTGAGGCTTCGGGCAGGTATCTATTCCAATTGTCTGCAAATCCAATCGGCCCGCCCATGGCGGCAATCATCCGTGCGAAATGATCCAGTGCCATACCCTGATCCAACAGATCCTGAAACT
>JAFMKS010000093.1 GCA_017852835.1 Paracoccaceae bacterium | reverse complement strand
GGCCCGTTCTGGCAAACACTGGATTGGACGAATTGCGGTTTATGAAACCTGTCACCGCGGGTGAAAAAATTCACGTGGCCCTGACCGTCATGGCGAAAACACCGCGCACCGACACCTATGGTGAGGTGCGTTGGCATGTGCACATCTTGAACCAAAACGAGGAGATCGCCGCCGAATACCAGTTGCTTACCATGAACGCATTTGAACATTCAGCCGCTCTATGACCCCAAGTGTCGCGCATATCTTGAGCGGCGATCCACCACGGGTATGGTCGTTCATCGTGACGATTTTTGGCGATTTGGCGCGCGAGGATGATCGCTATATTAGTTCGCGCACCCTAAACCGTTTGACCGCGGAAATCGGGGTCAAGCCTGAGGCAACCCGCGTTGCGCTGCATCGGTTGCGCAAAGAGGACTGGTTGGAAAGCGCCAAGATTGGGCGCGAAAGTCATTATCGCCTGACGAACAAGGGCCGTAAACTTAGCCAAGAGGCCGCGCCGCGCATTTATGGGGATACCTGTGATCGCCCGCTTTGGATGGCGCTCTATGAGCCCGCGTCCGCCGCACCTGATGGATTGCGCATTTTGTCGGGGATGTGTTTGGTTGCACAGGAACACAAGGGCGCAATGAACGTGCCGCTGGATCATCCTTTGCCCCAATGGATGGTGGATCGTTTAGTGGATCAAGACGTACGTAACGCTGCTAAAAATTTACATCGGCGTTTGCAAACGCTGTCGCAGATTTCCGACCTTTCTGATTTGGATCGGGTCGTTTTGCGATTGTCCATCGTTCATGAATGGCGCCGCATCATTTTGCGTGTGCCTGATGTGCCCGATCATGTTTTAGGGGATGGGATCGCACTGCGGGATTTACGGCAATCTGTTCAGCATTTGCTTGCCGTACTGTCGGATGTGTCGCTGGATCACGTTGATGGTATCTAGGGTGTGTGATTTAGGGTTGGATCATCAGGATTTGGATATCGGCGACATTCGTGCCTGTCGCACCTGTGATCAATAAATCATCCGAGGCTTGCAACGCGGCATAGCTGTCATTGTTTGCCAACAGCGCCGCAGGGTCCAAACCCGCATCTGTGATGCGTGGCCATGTGCCTGCATCCACAATCGCACCGGCCGCATCGGTTGGGCCATCGCGTCCGTCTGTTCCACCCGACAAAAAATGAACCGTTTGCGATGGATTACGCGCGTTCAGATGTTGTGCAACCAGGAGGGCCAATTCCTGATTGCGACCGCCGAGTCCATCCCCCCGCAGTTGGACGGTAGTTTCGCCCCCCCACACAATTGCGGTGGGTGCGCGGACGGGTAAGTGATTATCTAGAGCGGCGATAAATGTTTTTGCCGCCGTGCCGACATCCCCAACCAGGGGTTCATCTATCGCGATAACGTTAAAATCCGAACGCAGATGTGCGGCCGCCGCCTCGACACTTTGTCGATTGCTGCCGACCAAGGTGTTGGACGCATTTGGAAGGTCGTCGCTCACATCTGGCCCTTGTAGGTGGGTCTGAATAGATGTGGGCAAGGTGTCCCAAGCGCCAACTTGTTGGAGGCGTTTGCGTGCGGATGTTTTTGTGCCCAGTGGGGCAACCGTTGGACCGCTTGCGATGGCGCGCAAATCATTACCCACAACATCCGAAAGGATATAGGCCGATACAGGCGCAGGTGCCGCTTGACGCAGTAAACCGCCGCCCTTTAATGTCGAGACCTGCTGGCGGATCATGTTCATTTCGACGATATCCAACCCACTGGCCAGAAGTGCAGCGTTCAGTGCCTGTTTATCCGCTAGGCTGATGCCCTGTGCAGGTGCAGGCAACAGGGCAGAGGCCCCGCCTGAAATAAGGGCAATGACATGATCATCTGCTGTCGTGTGAGCCAAAACTTCAGCGATTTTTTGCGTGGCGTCCAGCCCAACATCGTCGGGAATTGGATGGCCGCTGTTGAAAAAGGGGATGTTTTCAATGCGACCTTGGTTTTCTTTATGCGTGACACAGAGGGCCTCGATGTCTTGTCCCAAATGCGTCATTGCACCGCTCAGCATCGCAGGCGCCGCTTTGCCCGCTGCAATAACAATCACACGGCCATTCGTGTTGTGTGGCAGGGCGGTCATATGACGCGCGACTGCGGCCTCGGGATCGGCCTGATCAATCGCTGCCTGAAATGCTGATCGAAGTGCGTTCTTGGGATTGCGTGTCATATGGGGTCGCCGTGTTATTCAGTTTTCGCAAAGCTAGCAATGCGCGAACTGAACCACAAGGCGGCGATGTCGTTTTGAATATATGGCCACCCCGCATTTCGGGGTGGCCATCGTAATTTTAGGACCGTTTGCCAAACCACATGCGTGAAAATAGCCCGTCCTTTAGCCAATATTGATGATATAGTGAGGCAACCACATGCCCAATGACCACAAGGAATAGGATTGGGCCCCGCAATTAGGCCAACGGTCATATGTATCCGCAATGCATCAATTTTTCCTGGATCTTAATTGGGCGTATATTCCAGCACAAATTGACCCGAGGTCCATGCCATAACAATTGAAACAAGCATGACCTATTGGATCACGGCCACGATTGGATGATATCGTTTCATAACAGTATCCTTATCTTTTATAGTTCCAAGAAGCGGCGCACAAAATCGTTATAAAAAACACAGTACTAAAATTAAACATCGCCCTTGAACTACAGAGGGGTTTGTACATCTATACTGTCAAGGAAGGCGGAGCAGTTCCTTCGCAAATAGTGACATTTAAGTACCAAGTTATTTGGGTCAACAGAAAGGAGAGATTGCATGGCGTTGCCAAAAACACCCTCGTTCCGATTGGACGGAAAAACGGCATTGATCACAGGGGCCAGTTCGGGGATTGGACGTGCCGCCGCTGTGGCATTGGCCGAAGCGGGTGCGTATGTCACGGTTGCCGCACGCCGTGCAGGTGCATTGGATCAACTGGTCACCGAATTACAGGATGCAGGCCATAGCGCACGCGTACAGGTTATGGATGTGGCCAATATTCCAGAAACCCAGAAGTTGGTCGCCGATTTAGGTCCTTTTGATGTTTTGTTGAATTCTGCGGGCCTTGCGCGGCATTCTGCTGCAGTTGACACCAATGAACCAGATTTCGACGCGGTTTCGGATTTAAACATCAAAGGCGCCTATTTCCTCACCCAAGCTGTTGCAAAGGGATTGATCGCAGTCGGCCGCAGCGGATCATTGATGAATATTTCATCCCAGATGGCACATGTGGGCGGCACTGATCGCGCGGTCTATTGTGCGACCAAACATGCCGTTGAAGGTTTCACCAAGGCGATGGCGATTGAATTTGGCAAACACGACATTCGCGTCAATACAATTTGTCCGACATTCATCCTGACCGAACTTACACAGGCCACATTTAATGATCCTGAAAAGCGGGCCTGGGTCGAACGTCAAATCAAGTTAAACCGCGTTGGTCGGGTTGAGGATATCATGGGCGCTGCCGTATTTTTGGCAAGCGATGCGGCGGCAATGATCACGGGCGCATCATTATTAGTGGATGGCGGTTGGACCGCTGAATAAGGCTGGGATGCCAGCAGGAAGAGGAGGTTCATTATGACAGAGAATTCAGAATACGTTCCACCCGAGGTTTGGACATGGGAACAACCCAATGGCGGGACCTTCGCCAGCACAAACCGCCCTATCGCAGGGGCCACACATGACGCCGAATTGCCACGGGGCAAACATCCGTTTCAGCTCTATTCCATGGGCACACCCAATGGTGTCAAAGTCACCGTGATGTTTGAAGAACTGCTGACAGCAGGTCACGCGGGCGCGGAATATGACGCCTGGTTGATCAGCATCGGCAAAGGCGACCAGTTCGGCAGCGGGTTTGTGGACATCAATCCAAACTCAAAAATTCCTGCTTTGGTGGATTATTCGGGGGATGCCCCGCTGCGCATATTTGAGTCTGGGTCAATATTGGTCCATTTGGCCGAAAAGTTTGGGGCGTTTTTGCCAACGAATTTGGCCGCACGCACTGAATGCATGAATTGGCTGTTCTGGCAAATGGGTAGCGCGCCGTATTTGGGTGGTGGGTTTGGCCATTTCTATTCCTATGCCCCCTATAAAATGGAATATCCCATTGATCGTTTTTCCATGGAAGTCAAACGTCAGTTGGATGTTTTGGACAGACATTTGGCCGAAAACCCCTTTATTGCGGGGGATGAATACACCATCGCGGATATGGCGATTTTCCCTTGGTACGGTAATTTGGCACTGGGGCGTCAGTATAATGCAGGCGAATTTTTGGATGTTGCATCCTATAAAAACGTCGTTGCATGGGCCGAAAACTTGGATGCGCGTCCCGCTGTAAAACGGGGTCGGATGGTCAATCGAACATCGGGTGAACCGCATGAACAACTGCGGGAACGTCACGATGCATCCGATTTTGACACAAAGACGCAGGATAAAATCGGTTAGATTGACCCAAGGCATGTTGGTTTGGACCAAGTATGACGGATACCAACCAGTGCGCTGGATCGGCATGCGCCAAATGTCAAAAACCGATCTAGAAGCACATGCAAATGTACGCTCAATTCGGATCAAGGCCGGTGCGCTTGGGCAAAATATGCCGGAACGTGATCTAACTGTCTCGCCTCAGCACCGAATCCTCGTGAATTCAAAGCTGGCACGTCGTTTATATGGCGAGGATGAGGTGTTGGTCGCTGCCAAACATCTTCTTCAAGTCGAGGGAGTTGATGTTTAACTGGACACGGACAGTGTTACCTATGTACGCTTCCTCTTTGATCGGCATCAGATTGTGGAATCAGAAGGGGCAGAGACAGAATCACTGTTCACAGTTCCAGAAGCACTGAAAACAGCTGATTCTGCGGCGCGGGTCTTAATTTTGCACCTATTCCCAGAGCTGGCGAGCATAGATTATAACCGTTTTGCCTGATCCTGTGCGCCCAATTCTATCGGGACGTCAGGGACGCAAGCTTGCAAATCGCCACGCGAACAACAAAAAGCATTTGGCGCAGTAATGTTTCGCGCAAATAAACAAGGGGCCGTCCATTTGGGCGGTCCTTTTCTGTGGATAACTCCCATATTTTGTGGATAAAATTCAGTCACCCACTAATGCCGAATAGGGCGCTATAATTTTTTTACGATCTATGGCACTTTTTTGTATTTTAGGGGTTGCGGGTGTTCTGAGTTGAGTTTAGAAGCCCCTCTAC
>JAFMKS010000092.1 GCA_017852835.1 Paracoccaceae bacterium | reverse complement strand
CTTGCACAAATGATGGCCCCAATGACCCCACATTTGGCCGAAGAAGTTTGGTCCATGTTGGGCGGTGAAGGTTTGGTGATCAACGCTGCATGGCCCAAGGCCGATCCCGCGCTGCTGGTCGATGACGAAGTGACAATGCCCATCCAAGTCAACGGAAAACGACGCGCGGAAATCAGCGTGGCCAAAGACATGCCAAAAGAAGAGGTTGAAAAACTTGCTCTTGCGCAGGATGCTGTGGTGCGGGCGCTTGACGGGGCAAGCCCCAAGAAAGTGATCGTTGTCCCCGGACGGATCGTGAATGTGGTTATCTAGCCGAAGAATTTTTTTAGCTTTTGGCGGCGCATTTTTGGCGGGCTGCGCGTTGCAGCCTGCAAATCAAATGCAGTCGGTTGATCAAATATTATCGTCAATCACGCTGGAAACTCCGCGCGACCGACGGTCATTCTATTTTCGAAACGCACTTGAGGATCGTTTGGTATCGTCCGATCCTGGGTCCAGATATGGCCTGTCCTATCAACTTAGCACAGCAGGATCGCGATCCGCGATCGCACCAGATGGTCGCTCCTTGCGTCAACAGGTTGAAGGTACGGTGACATTCATGCTGCGTGATCTGACAAATAATGCGGTCGTCTATACCCAAAGCAGACGCGCGTTTGTTGGGTATTCCACCAACGGATCACCCGCCACCACCCAAGCTGCCGCACGAGACGCAGAACGCCGTTTGATGCAGCAATTGGCGGATGAGGTTATTCGTGATTTGATGTTCTATGGTGCGGCATGAAACTGAATGGGCGCGACATATCAGCATTGGTTGCAAAACCCGATGATCGCATTCCCGCGGTTTTGTTTTATGGCGCGGATGCCATGCGTGTCGCACTAAAGCGTGAGGAATATCTGAAAAACTTACTCGGCCCAAATGCCGACGAAGAAATGCGCCTTGCCCGCTTTAGTGCGAGCGAACTTAAAAAAGAACCCGCCATGTTGCAGGATGCCTTAAAGGCCCAAGGGTTTTTCTCAGGGAAGCGGGCCGTGTTCATCGAAGAGGCGGCCGATGCCGTATCCAAAATCGTGATGGATGGGATCGCCGCGTGGGAACAAGGCGATGCAACCATTGTTGTGACTGCAGGTCAGCTAAAGCCAAGCTCATCCCTGCGCAAAGGATTTGAAGGACACAGCAGCGCGAAATGCGCCCCAATCTATGACAATCCCCCGACGCGCGCAGAAATTGAGGCGGATTTGAAAAAAGCAGGCCTTGCGCATGTTCCAATGGATGCGATGGATACATTGAACGCATTGGCGCGTGATTTGGAACCAGGTGATTTTCGCCAGACGCTGGAAAAACTTGCGCTCTATAAATACGATGACGATACGGCCGTCAGCACGCGGGATATCGAGGCTTGCGCTCCGACCTCTGCCGAGGCTGAATTAGACGACATCCTAAACATTGTCGCCAGCGGACGTGCGGACCAAATTGGACCCGTGATGAAGCGACTAAAGGATCAGGGGATGCAACCCGTCACCTTAACCATTGGCGCTGCACGGCATTTCAAAACACTGTTTTCTGCGGCATCTGATCCAAGCGGCACCGCAAACGGGGTTGGGAAACTGAGGCCCCCTGTCTATGGGCCACGGCGGGATATGATCGTGCGTCAGGCACAGCATTGGGGTGAACGAAAGTTGCAGATAGCCTTGACAGTTTTAACCGATCTGGATTTGCAACTACGCTCAGCAGGGCAACGCGCCCCCGCAATGGAATTGGTCGAACGCAGCCTGATCCGTTTGGCCATGATGGCGCAGCGGTAGTCCTCAATCACCAATACAGTGTCGTTAGGTAACAACAGCTCAACAAATCACGTAAACACCGACGTAATACCGACGTGCGTTTTTGGCATGAAAAAACCCGCCACACGACCGTGTAGCGGGTTCAAATTTTTACCTGTTCAGGGAATTAGTTATTGGCGTTCAAGCCAATATCACCACCCATCGCCACCATGTCCGACAACAGTTTAGCTGCGTCATCAACTGGGCCAGGTTCATTCACAAAAACCTCTTTCGCAGTGTTCAAAGCAGCGCGTGCCTCTTCAAGAATTGCGTCAAATGTTTCCTGTGTCATTTCCTCGCGTGGCAAGGCACGTTCGGCCAAAACAGATAGGTTCTCACCGATTTCAGCGAAGCCGCCGGTGACAACATATTCTTGTGTTCCGCCTGTGCTTTCGACACGCAAAATGCCTGGGCGTAGCGTGGTGATCAGAGGCGCATGACCCGGCATAGCCGTCATGTCACCATCCGCACCTGGGATTTGAACCGACGTCACCTCGAGCGACGCAACGCGACGCTCTGGGCTGACTAGGTCAAATTGCATTGTGTCTGCCATTTAGGCCTCCTTTAGGCCGCGTCTGCCGCCATTTTTTCGGCTTTTGCGATCACTTCGTTGATGCCACCAACCATGTAGAAAGCACCTTCTGGTAAGTGGTCATACTCACCAGCAACAACCGCTTTGAACGATGAGATTGTGTCATCTAGTGGAACCTGAACACCGTCAGAACCTGTGAACACTTTCGCAACGTCGAATGGCTGTGACAAGAAACGCTGGATCTTACGTGCACGCGCAACTGTCAATTTGTCTTCCTCTGACAATTCGTCCATGCCCAAGATCGCGATGATGTCTTGAAGTGATTTGTAGCGCTGCAAGATACCTTGAACAGAACGCGCAACTTCATAGTGCTCTTCACCAACAACGGATGGATCCATCAGACGTGATGAGGAGTCAAGTGGGTCAACCGCAGGGTAGATACCAAGTTCTGAAATCGCACGTGACAAAACAGTTGTCGCATCCAAGTGCGCAAATGTTGTCGCAGGCGCAGGGTCAGTAAGGTCATCCGCTGGTACATAAACCGCCTGGATCGATGTAATCGAACCGTTTTTGGTTGATGTAATACGTTCCTGCATCGCGCCCATGTCTGTTGCCAATGTTGGCTGGTAACCCACAGCTGATGGGATACGACCCAATAGCGCAGACACCTCAGAACCTGCCTGAGTAAAGCGGAAGATGTTGTCAACAAAGAACAAAACGTCTGTACCTGACTGGTCACGGAACTGTTCCGCCAATGTCAAACCTGTCAACGCAACACGTGCACGCGCTCCGGGAGGTTCGTTCATCTGACCGTAAACAAGCGCCACCTGAGAGTCGGATAGGTTGTCAGGCTTAATAACGTTTGATTCGATCATTTCGTGGTAAAGGTCGTTACCTTCACGTGTACGCTCGCCCACACCCGCGAAAACGGAGAAGCCAGAGTGCACTTTCGCGATGTTGTTGATCAATTCCATGATCAAAACGGTTTTACCAACACCCGCACCACCGAATAGACCAATCTTACCACCTTTGGCGTAAGGTGCCAAAAGGTCGATAACCTTAATACCAGTTACCAAGATTTCTGATTCAGTTGATTGTTCGTTGAACTCAGGCGCTGGTTGGTGAATTGCGCGTGTTTCATCCGCACTCACTGGGCCTTTTTCGTCGATTGGTTCACCAACAACGTTCAAAATACGTCCCAATGTCGCGTTTCCAACTGGAACTGAGATTGGTCCGCCAGTGTCTGCCACCGCTTGACCACGAACAAGACCTTCGGTCGCATCCATCGCGATTGTACGTACAGTGTTTTCACCTAGGTGCTGGGAAACTTCCAGAACCAGTGTCTTACCGTTGTTATCCGTGGATAGCGCGTTCAAGATCTCTGGTAGGTGATCATCGAACTGCACGTCCACAACGGCGCCGATCACCTGAGTGATTTTGCCTTTTGCGTTTGCCATAGTTTCGTCTCCGGTTCTTAGAGCGCTTCTGCGCCCGAGATGATTTCAATAAGCTCGTTGGTAATGACAGCCTGACGCGAGCGGTTGTATTCAATTGTCAGTTTGTCGATCATGTCACCCGCGTTGCGGGTCGCGTTGTCCATCGCAGACATCCGTGCACCTTGCTCGGATGCGCCATTTTCCAGCAATGCCGAGAAAATCTGCGTTGCTACACCACGTGGAAGAAGATCGGCCAAGATGGCCTCTTCGTCTGGTTCGTAGTCATATAGCGTTGCAGCGGCATCACCCTCGGTCGCTTCAAACGACGCTGGGATGATTTGCTGTGCTGTTGGCACTTGGCTTACGACGTTGATAAATCGCGCATAAAAAATGGTTGCTACGTCGAATTCTCCTGCCTCGAAACGAGATAGGACGCCTTTTGCGATATCTTGCGCGTTTGAATAACCAATGCGCTTAACTTCAGATAGATCAACATGTTCAATGTAGTGATCGCCAAGGTCGCGCTTCATGCTGTCGCGGCCCTTTTTGCCTACTGTGATGATCTTGACTGTTTTGCCCGCAGCAACAAGGTCCGCTGCGTGCTGTTTTGCAAGTTTTGCGATGTTCGAGTTAAAGCCACCGCACAGACCACGTTCCGCTGTCATGACGACAAGCAGGTGGGTCTGATCAGATCCCGTACCACGAAGCAGCATCGGAGCAGAGTCCGAACCGCCAACTGATGCCGCAAGTGATCCCAATACCGCGTTAAAACGCTCTGCATAGGGACGACCGGCCTCAGCTGCTTCTTGGGCGCGGCGCAATTTTGCGGCCGCGACCATCTGCATGGCTTTGGTGATCTTACGAGTATTCTTAACACTCTCGATCCGGTTTTTTAAGTCCTTCAGACTTGGCATAGCCTCGTCCCCTTATGCGAAATCTGCTGCGAATTCATCCAACGCGGCGCGGATTTTTGTCTCAGCTTCGCCTTTGATTTTTGGATCTTCGTTTGTGATGTAATCCAATAGGTCCGCATGCTTGCCGCGTAGGTGCGCCAATAGGCCTGCTTCGAAACGACCAACTTGGTTTACTTCAACACTGTCTAGGTATCCGTTTGTACCCGCGAAAATCAGACATACGATTTCAGCGTTTGTCAAAGGCGAATACTGTGGCTGCTTCATAAGCTCGGTTAGGCGCGCACCACGGTTCAACAACTGTTGTGTTGCTGCGTCCAGATCTGAACCAAACTGAGCGAAAGCCGCCATTTCACGATACTGAGCAAGTGACAGTTTAACTGGACCCGCAACTGATTTCATCGCGTTTGTTTGCGCAGATGAACCAACACGAGAAACAGATAGACCTGTGTTCACCGCTGGGCGGATACCTTGGTAGAACAATTCTGTTTCCAAGAAGATCTGACCGTCTGTAATCGAAATCACGTT
>JAFMKS010000028.1 GCA_017852835.1 Paracoccaceae bacterium | reverse complement strand
GATGCAGATTAAGCATTGCATTGGGGTCGTCGTCCACTAAGTTTGGACCAAATGTAGTTTGAGGGAAGACACCATGCGTATTTTGTTTACAGGCGGCAGCGGTAAAGCAGGAAAACACTGTATCGACTATTTGTTGGCCAGAGGTCATAAAATCCTAAACCTTGATCAAGTTGACCTAAACCATCCAGAGGTTTTGACCCGCTTTGCCGATATCACAGATGCTGGACAGGTCTATGACGTGATGAGCAGCTATGCCCATTATGATGAGCTAGAGGCGGGGCAGGGCGTTCCAAAATTTGATGCAGTCGTGCATTTCGCAGCGATCCCGCGTTTGTTGTTCAAAAGTGATAATGAATGCTACCGTGTTAATACGGTTGGGACGTACAATATCATCGACGCTGCCATCAAATTGGGCGTGAAAAAGGTGATTTTTGCTTCCTCTGAAACGACCTATGGGATTTGTTTTGCCGATGGTGAAGTAAAGCCAGACTATTTGCCAATCGACGAAGAGCATCCGACAATTCCAGAAGATAGTTATGCCATGTCGAAAGTTGTGAACGAAGTGACTGCGCGGTCGTTTCATCAGCGTTCAGGTATCGATATTTATGGCCTAAGGATCAATAATGTAATTGAGCCACACGAATATGCCGAAAACTTTTCCGCCTATTTCGCCGACCCAAAGTTGCGCCTAAGAAATATTTTTTCTTACATCGATGCACGCGATTTGGGCCAAATGGTTCAAAAATGCTTGGAAACGGATGGGCTTGGTTACGAAGTATTCAATGTATCCAACGATGATCATTCTGTGCAGTGCGCGTCTCAAGAGTTGATTGAGGCATATTATAAGGGTGTCCCAATCAAGGGGGATGATATTCCAGAAAGTTTTTACACGAATGCCAAAGCAAAACGGCTTTTGGGATATCAACCCGCGCATTCGTGGCGCGATTTTGTTTCGCCGTGATCCCTTCTTGTCAAGTGGCGGGGGACAAACATGAATAAAGATCAGCTGCGAGCCTGCGAGTTGTGTGAGTTAAACGTCGAGTTTAACGAACGGCCCAGCATGCCGGCATTGGACCACGTTACAGAGGCTGAACGCCGCGCTGGACTGCATCTGGCGGCCATTCACCGTATGCATTTACGCGATATGCAGCGATTGGCACATGTTTTGGAACAGGTTGAACATGGGGCAGTTTCGCCTGCGGTTTTTGCCCATGCAGTTTCAAAAGTGGAATTGACTCACAACATGCGTATGTTTGGGACTATGTGTGGACGTGAATGTCAGGTTTTGACCTTTCACCATGATGCGGAAGAAAATATGATTTTTCCACAACTAGAACAGCAAAATATTAAGGCGTTGAGCCGTGTTGTAGACCGCTTAAAACAGGAACACTTGATTGTGCATGAATTGATCACACGGTTGGAAACGACTTCGCAAGAGTTGGTTCAAAATCCAGGTGAACAAAACCTTGCAAAAACCAAAGCAACCTTTGAACAATTGCATAATGTTGTCATTTCCCACTTTGGATATGAGGAAACGGAACTGCGCGAGGCATTGGGCAGGTTTGTTCCGGTCATGTGATAACCCTTAATCTTATGGATACCATGGCAGAGCCTGATGTGAATAAACGCGTTGCAATAATTGGTGCAGGATTGATTGGGTGCAGTTGGGCTGCGCTGTTTCTGAAACATGGATGGGATGTCAGGATTTGGGACCATAATCCTGACATTTATGAAACTGTTTCGGCAAAGGTCATGCGTGCCTTAGAAGATTTGGATAATTTGCATGAAACACAAATTGAAACGGGATCCTTCGCGCTGTGTGATGATTTAGATATCGCGATTTCAGATGTGTTATATGTGCAAGAAAATGTTTCTGAAAATCTCAACGTAAAACATGCGCTGTTTACAGAACTTGATAAACGTGTCGCTCCAACGGTTCCGATTGCATCCTCCACCACGGCTTACACATGGAGCGATCTGTTCAGTGGCTGTTTGCACAAAGATCGTTTTCTTATCGCTCACCCGTTCAATCCACCGCATTTGATCCCCTTGGTCGAACTATATTGTCATTGTGATCCCATTTTGGCGCAGGCTACCGAAATTTACGAAGGCTTGGGGCGCGTTGTGATTTCGTTGAAAAAAGAAGTTCCCGGTCACATTGCGAACCGGTTGGCCGCAGCCCTTTGGCGAGAAGCGGTTCATCTGATGAAAGAGGGTGTGGCAGACGTGCGTGATATAGACAGCGCCCTGGTCTTTGGTCCAGGTCTGCGGTGGGCAACAATTGGGCCCAGTCTGGCCTATCATTTGGGCGGCGGGGATGGTGGCATTTCAGCCTATTTTGAACACCTTGGAAAAAGTCAAGAAAAGCGCTGGGACACGCTTGGCACCCCGAGACTTGATGATGCGACTGTGCAGATGTTGGTTGCTATGATCGAAAGTGAATATGGGGAGCGATCATCGTCTGATCTAGCCCAAAAACGCGATCATGATCTAATCGGAATCTTGAAGTCGCGAAAAGAATTTCTCTAGTTTCCATTGTATCCTTTGAACGGTTTAATGCGAAGTCTATATTCTGGGATATTCAACGCCATGATATTTGCAGGAGCCGCGCATTGACATCCCCAGATACCGAATACGCATCGTTAAATGAGTTTTATCGTGTCGCTTGGGATCAGTTAGGCCGAGGTGTTGCAGATGCCAAGCATCCAGCGCGCACGCCAACATTGGCTACAATCTCCGCAAATGGCTTTCCAACGCAGCGCACTGTTGTCCTGCGGGCTGCTGACAGATTAGCGTCACAAGTTGAAATTCACACAGATAGCCTAACGCCTAAGGTAGAAGAGTTGCGCGAAAATAATAAGGCGGCGCTTCATGTGTGGATCCGTAAATCTATGCTGCAACTTCGCCTTGGGGTCTGTTTTGATGTTTTGACGGGCTTAGAGGTTGCAGACCGCTGGAATGCTGTGCCGCCTACATCGCGCATTAGCTACGGCACACAACCCGTTCCTGGTAAAGCGATCACGGGGCCGTTCGACTATGAAAAACCCGCCGAACAGGCGCGCTTTGCCGTACTGAAAGGCCATGTTCAGCAGATCGAAGTTTTGTACCTTGGAACCAAACATCAACGCGCGCTTTATAAACGCATAGATGATTGGAGTGGGCAGTGGATTTCACCCTAGTTTCGCGCCGAGCGCATGTCTTCAAATTCGGCTCGGGTTAAGGTCACTTGAACGCCCAATGACCCATCATCGCGAACAGGTGATTTGCGCAAGAACAATTCCGCTGCATGGACTTCAGCATGTACAAAACAACACTGAAATATCAATGACATCAGGTATTCCTGCGTTTCATATTTTTCTGTGGCGGCAATTTGTAAAATTTTGCGTATTAAGGGGTCATAATCAAACACACGATTCATCTGATCAGCGTCAATCACGACCCATGATTTATCCAGATAAAGAACCATATCCAAAACATGCGCATCAGGGATAATGTCATCCGCTTCATATGTCCCAATGGTGCAGGGTAGTGTCAGATCGTTCAATCGAATTTGCGCATGTTTTGTCATGTGTTGACCGCCTAAGAACTGGCAAGTTTCTTCTTAGGATCGAAAAATGGCTTTTCGCATACCACGGCATTGCGCATGTCCGCCTTGGTGTCGATGACCAGCGTTGTGCCAATGTCGGTGTGTGATGTGGAAACCATGGCAAGGGCTATGTTTTTCTGTAGCCTTGGGGAATAAACGGCGGATGTTACCTTGCCGACAACTTGATCCCCGGAACGGATCTCCCAAAATGTTGTGTTCGGTCCTGTCAGAGGCGCGCCATCTAATTCAATTCCGATCAACTTGCGTGTTATGCCCGTTTCGTGAACCATTCTTAGCGCCTCTTTCCCAACGAAATCCGCGTCCATTTCCAAATCAACCAAACGATCTAGGCCCACTTCATAGGGATTGGTGTCGATATCTGCATCCGCATGATAGGATAACATCGCGCCTTCGATGCGGCGGATTGAGGAAGTGTGCCCTGGTTTCAGGCCATGCGCCTGACCTGCAGCCATGATTTTTTCCCACAACTCATCCCCTTTCGAAGAATCGCGAAGGTAAATTTCGTATCCGAGTTCACTGGACCATCCTGTGCGCGAGACAACGAGTGGAATGCCATCCAAGTCCAATTCGCGCAGCCAGTAATATTTCAACAACAAAATATCATCTCCGAGCAATTCTTGCATGATCAATCCGGATTTTGGACCCTGTAGCTGAAGTGGTGATACATCAGGTTCGTGGATTTGAACGTCTAATCCCGAATGCACGGCAACCCCTTGGGCCCAGAGTAAAACGTCACTGTCGGCCAATGATATCCAAAAATGGTTTTCTGCCAGTCGGAGCAAAATTGGATCGTTTAAAATGCCCCCAGCCGCATTTGTGATCAGAATATATTTGCATTGGCCAACCTGCATGTTTGACAGATTGCGAGGCGTTAGCATTTGTACAAATTTTGCCGCGTCTGGTCCCGTTATTTCAACCTGACGTTCCACTGCGACATCACACAAAATGGCATCATTCACAAGGTTCCAGAAATTCTGCTCAGGATCGCCAAAATCACGTGGTATGTACATGTGATTATAGACGGAAAAATCCCGTGCTCCCCAACGGACCGTCGCGTCGAAGTAGGGTGATTTGCGAATTTGTGTGCCAAAGCCAAAATTTGATATGGTGCCCATCTTGGTGAAAATCCATCTGCGTTTCGTTTTCTGTGCATGTAGCTCCTAATCACAGGAATAGAAGCGTTGAAAACAGAAAATTCTGACTTGTTATTGTTTGTCCAAATTCGACACCTAAAACTATGAGATGCATAAACCATCACCAACGCCATTCGATCGACTAATCGCGCTGATCATCGGGAACTTCTCGGCCCCACGCGGGGGGCGACGAATCCTGGTTGCGTTGCTTTATGGTTGTGTGTGTCATGCGATCTTTGCGGTGGCTGTGATCTCGATGATTGTGGTTATGTCTACGGGCATGACGGCATCATTTGGGCGCGTCCCCGCGCCGTGGTCATGGGTGGCAAACCTATTGTTGGTACTGCAGTTTCCGTTGGGGCATTCACTACTACTCTCCAAAACGGGGCGCAGAATAATATCGTTGTTTGCCAAAAACGCGCATGCGGTGACGCTACAGACAACGATTTTTGCAACGCTTGCATCAGTTCAACTTAGCCTGCTGTTTTTGTTTTGGACACCCTCTGGCATTGTGTGGTGGGTGGCAGAGGGGGAAATGAAATGGGTCTTAACAGCGCTTTATGCCTGTTCATGGCTCCTGCTGATGAAGGCAAGCTATGATGCAGGTGCCGAGGTACAGTCAGGCGCCTTGGGATGGATGTCCCTACTGCAAAATATCAAACCGAATTATCCCGATATGCCAACGACGGGTCTATTTGCGGTTATTCGCCAACCAATCTATCTGTCATTCACGTTGACACTGTGGACTGTCCCCGTTTGGACCCCAGATCAGTTGGTGTTGTCCACCATTCTAACAGCCTATTGCGTGTTGGCCCCAAGGTTAAAGGAACGGCGATTTCAGGCCCGATTTGGTGCAGAGTTTGATCACTATCGCACAAAAACACCGTATATGATGCCGCGTATCGGGGGCATAAACAGGGATTAACGGTGTCTTCCCTCTTTGATCTGATGTGAATTATGACTAGATTTACATCAAACACATTTACGGAGACGAAATTATGTCAAAAACAGCCGCGGATTATTTAGCAGAAGCAAACGCAGTCGTGTCACGGGTCAGCGCCGAAGATGCGGTCGGATATTGGGGGCAGGCGGGGACCACATTCGTTGACGTGCGCGACAGTGGTGCGATTGCCCAAAGCGGTACAGTCAAAGGCGCATTGCGAATTCCGCGTGGAATGATTGAATTTGCAGCGGACGATACATCAAAGTTGCACAACGAAAACCTGAACAAAGACGATCGTATTTGCCTAATCTGTGCGGCGGGTGGTCAGGCCGCCTTGGCGGGTAAAACCATGGTTGACATGGGGTATACAAATGTTGTGAACGTTGGTGGTTTTGCCGATTGGCAAGCCGCTGGTGGCGAAACCGAAGAATAAGATTTGCGCATTCTTGCAATCATGTTTGGGGCCGCCATTACTGCGGCCCCAGTGCATAGCGCAACCCAATGCGATCATTTAGGTGCGCTTCTGGCTGATCCGATGGCTGTTTCAGCACCAGTTGCCTTTGATGCGATTGATGCAGATGCATTGATTTCTGCCTGTACAATCGCATTGCAAAGGGACCGCATCGACAAGGCGCGGTATCTTTTGCAGCGCGCACGAGGGTATTTACGGGCTGGACGCGCTGATCAAGCGATGCAGGATATTCGTGCCGCACATGATTTGGAGTACCCCGCCGCGACATTTGCATTGGCAACGGCATATTTTTTGGGGGACGATGTTCCGCAGGATTTTGAACAGGCGCGCGTACTGTTTGAACACTCTTACGAACGGGGCGTCACATGGTCTGCTAAGGGATTAAGTATGCTGTATGAAAATGAATCTTTCGAAGGCTATGATCCCGCAAAATCGGCTGACTGGTTAATGAAATTTGAAAGGTGACATGATGCCTTTTGAATACACCATAACTGTAAAACCCGAATGGATTGATTATAACGGCCATATGCAAGATGCGTATTACGGTTTGGTGTTTAGCTATGCCGTTGATGCCTTTCAGGATTGGGTTGGATTTGATGCGGCCTATCGCACAGCAACAGACTGCACCATATATTTGGTTGAGGAACACAAATATTTTCTGCGTGAGGTGAAAGAGTCAGATCCCCTAGCTGTTCAAATCAGCGTGTTGGGTGTTTCACAGAAAGTGTTTCATTTACACTGTGTGATGCAAAGTGGTGGTCACGATGTGGCGATTTCGGAGTTGATGGAAATGCATGTCTGTCAAAAACCAACCCCCAAGGGTGCGCCCATTCCATTGGATATTGCAGCACGCTTAAATGAGTTGATCATATCTGACACACAGAAACCGCAAATCGCACGCAGAGCGCGTGCGATGCGTATCACCTCTTAACAGGTCAGCGTTGTTGAAACAGACCAGCTGGTTTTACAGTTTTTCGGATTATCCCAGATAGACCCCAAGTCCGCTCGCGACGATCAAAAGTATCGACATTACGGCCACCTTTTTCGCCAGATAAACACGTTCACTGCGTTCAAAATTTGAGTGATATTGGTATATATCCTTCAGGTTTTGGTCTGCATAGCTCATTGATTTGCCTCATTTATTATTATTTTTATGTCGTTAATCTAGCATATATGAGTGTCATTGTGATCCTATTTGTCGACATCGGATTTTGGTGTGATTTATTCGCAACATTCATGGCCAAAGACGAAAAGCCAGTGTAACTTTTGCTACGATAAACGCTTCGGCTGGCGCACATTCGCACAGCTGGCATTGCCACATTTTTAAATTAGGGTGTCATTCAAATGAACGACCACAACAAAGGTTTATTGATCACCCTGATCGGTGTTTTATTTGTTGTCCCTGACTCAATTGTGGTGCGTTTAATCTCATCCGAACCGATGGTCACCGCGTTTTGGCGCAGTTTGACCGCGGGAACATTTGTGGCGATTTTCGTTTTGCTGGCCATGCGCGGTGACGTGATGAAAACCATCACCCAGATGGGGCGCGCGGGCTGGTTATATTGCGTTTTGATCGGAACAACATCTCCTGCATTCGTTCTGGCGGTTCAAAACACCAGTGTCGCCAATGTTGTTTTGATTTTTGCATCCATGCCCGTTTTTTCCGCCATCCTAAGCTTTCTGATCCTATCAGAACGGCCCAGTCGTCAATTGTTGCTGACCAGTTGTTTTGTTTTTGTGGGCCTTGCCATCATCGGTTTGGGTTCAAGTGGCGGGACCACGGCACATTGGATTGGGGATTTGTGGGCGGTCTATATCGTGATTGCGTTTTCCACGGCATTGACCCTGCTAAGGCGACAAAAACATATATCAATGTTGCCGGCGATCCCAATTGGATACATTGGCGCGGCCTGCGTAATGTTTTGGTTTATCGAACCATTTGAAACCATGGCGACGGATGGTGCGCTCTATCTATTGCATGGGGTGCTGATTGCTGTATCAACCTGTGGTCTGACTTTGGGTCCGCGTTATATTTCCGCAACCGAGGTTTCGTTGCTGATCTTATTGGAATCCGTGTTGGCACCAATCCTTGCATGGATGGTATTATCCGAGATACCCGCCCAGTCGACCATTCTTGGTGGTTTTTTCATCCTAAGTGCGTTAATTGTTTATAATATTATTATAATCCAAAGACGCATTTAATTTATATTTTTCAATAGGTAACGTTTTGCGAATAAGTACACCAGAATTTGTGGCGATCATGGCCATGTTGGTCGCAACGGTCGCATTATCCATGGATGGTATGTTGCCCGCGCTTTCAATGATTGCGCACGATATGACACCTGATGATTCCAATCGCGCTCAGTTTGTTTTATCGTCTTTTGTTGTGGGAATGGCCATTGGCACATTCTTCATGGGGCCGATTTCCGACAGTTTTGGACGAAAACGCGTGATATACTGCGGTGCGGTGCTGTATATTTTCTGTGCCGTGATATGCGCCACAACCGATAATTTTGATGTGTTACTGCTTGCACGGCTTGGTCAGGGAATTGGCGCCTCTGCGCCACGTGTGGTTTCCCAGGCGCTGATCCGTGATTTTTATCAGGGGCGTGAAATGGCGCGCATATCCTCCTTTGTCATGATAATTTTTTCCACCGTACCTGCCTTGGCGCCATTGATGGGTTCAATTGTGATGTTGGCTTTTGACTGGCAGGCGATCTTTGGCCTCTTTATCCTTTTTGTGGCTATCAGCACGATTTGGATGGCCGTGCGGATCGATGAAAGTGTCCCGGCGAACATGCGCATCCCATTCAGATTGGGCACCATCAGCGCCGCCGTGAAAGAGGTTCTGGGGCATTCTGAGATTATCACGTCAATCATCGGCCTCATCTTTGCCTATTGCATTTTGTTTGTTGCCATCTTCTTGGTGCAGCCTGTGTTTGATCAGGTGTATGGTCGCGGCGCATCGTTTCCCTATTGGTTTGCTTTGGTCGCGATTTTGTCTGCCTCTTCCAGTTTTCTGAATTCCCAATTGGTGCGTCGTTTGGGGATGCGTGCGCTGATCAACGCGGCCTTTCAGGTTCAGGTCGTGCTGTGCGGTGTCATGCTGATACTTTGGTATGTGGATTTACTACAGGATGCCGTTGGTTTTGCGATTTTTGTCACATGGATTTTTTCACTGTTTTTTATGGCAGGCATGACAATCGGAAACCTGACGGCGCTGGCCATGGAACCCGTCGGTCATATCGCGGGCACAGCCGCCAGTGTGATCAGCGCGCTGGCCACGATTGGATCGGTCATTTTTGCCGCGATTTTAGGCCAGTTTTTTGATGGGACGATCCTTATCATGATTTTTGGTGTCGCTGTTTTGGCCGTTCTTGGGGCGATTGTGGTTCACAGATTGAAACGTTTTGAAAGACCGCATAAAGCATGATCATGCATGCATGAAAGGAAGCCCACCAAGATGTCTGAAACAATTGATGCCTCCTCAAAATATCAGGACAGCCTACCTGTATCTTCGGACGATGTGTTGGCGCAGTTGGATGCCTGGGGCATCGCCTACACGCGTGCTGATCATGTTCCCCTGCGCACAGTTGAGGATTCAAAAAAGGTCCAAGACATGTTTTTGCCCAGTGAAGAGGGCGGGGGGCACATCAAAAACCTATATTTGCGCGACAACAAAAAACGCAACTATTTGATCGTGGCAGAACAAGATCGCGTTATTGATTTAAAAGCGCTGCATCAAAAATTGGGGACGGGGCGATTGTCGTTTGGATCCGCGGATCGGTTGATGGAAAATTTGGGTGTGCGCCCGGGTGCGGTTACGCCTCTTTCGATGATCAATGGCGTGAAGACGAATGTTCAAATTTTCATGGACGCTGAACTGCAATCCTGCACGCAGATTTATGTGCACCCATTGGTAAACGACAGGACATTGGGCATGTCTGTCGACGGATTGAACAGTTTTTTCGACAAAATTGGCACTACAGTTACGTGGGTTGATTTGACCTGAATTGATGTTTGACATCAGCTGCGCTGATACCCGTTGGCCAAATTAAAATCCGTCTCGCAGGTATCCCCTGTGCAGCATTCCATGATGTTTGATTTGCAATGCACGCAGGCCTCGTGACCATGAACTACAATTGTTTTCAATGGGGCCGCGCATCTGGGGCAGCGTTGAATATGCGCATTTTGAGGGTTTAAAAGATTATCCATTGCATTAGGCTTTACTATATCGCTTGGAGCCAGGTTATCGTGCTTGATGACGAATTCAACTGTATTCGCTTCGATCGCTCAATTGAATGCAGTGTGGCTTGTCTTATTCACATTTTACGGTTTTAGTGCACGCAGATGACGCTGGGTGGTTTGATTTTACAGTGGCACAGCAGCAGGAGGCGAAGAAATGAAATACGTTATTGGGATCACACTCGCATTAGGTGTTTTCGCATCAACAGCGATTGCACAAACGCGTTATTTTTTATTTCCCAGTGAAGTATCGGAATTTTCGTCGCAAAATGCGCGTGCCGTAAACCTGTTTGGGATTGCCACGGATGTTCAAACCACCGAGACGGATGGCGTGCAGTTTTTGATCTCGGACAACTCTGTCAGTATACCAGTGATATATCAGGGGCAATTGCCGCAAGAGTTCGAAGATGGAAATCCCGCCATTGTCTTGGGCGAATTTAACGGAACAGTGCTATTTGCGAATGTAATTATCGTGCAGTTTTCAAGCAAGCATCTGCCCAAGGCAGCCTTGGCTGAATTGCAATCGTATGGCGCCCAGATTTCTGACTAATCTAGGATAAGCAAAATCTGTCACGTTTAGTGACACATTTGTCCAAAAATTATTACAGTGTGAAGTGATCCTTTTGCGTCCCTCTCTCGTAAATAAGGTAAGATGACGTAGATGAGGGGCACCTGATGTTAAAATTTCTGAAGGTTTTGATGCCTGCGGTTTTGGTTGCTGGATGCGGGCTAAAGCCGTCAATTGACGATGAAAAATTATCCAATCTTGATTTTTCACTGGTTGATTTCTTTGTTGGTGAAACCATGGCACATGGTCAATTTCAGGATGTTTTGGGAAATGTCTCGCGTCGTTTCAATGTGACAATCAACGGATCTTGGGACGGCAATAATTTGGTTCTGGTTGAGGATTTCGTGTATTCTGATGGTTCAGAGGAACAGCGAATTTGGACCCTAACTAAAAATGGCGACAACGAATGGCAAGGCTATGCAGATGGCGTTGTTGGCGGCGCAGAAGGTGAAATTGATGGTGATATGTTTTATTGGGCCTACACCATCGACCTGCCGCTTCCCAGTGGAGAGATGCGCGTTTCGTTTAAGGATTACATGTGGATGTTATCCGAAACCCGAGTGTTGAACAAAGCCTATATGTCAAAATGGGGCATCCCGGTGGGTGAGGTGACCATTATGTTTGAAAAGGTGAAATAAGGCCTGTTTGTTCAGCGTTATTTGACAATTCGGACCTGTTTGGCAAATCGTACCTCCTCGATCCCATCTTGGGTGACATGGCCAACCTCGTCGATCCAACCGCGTTGGCGACAGACATCATATTGTGTGAAGCGATTGTTTTGATCTGCGCCAAATTTCACTGCATGATCCAACAAAAATGCCCGATATGAAAATTGAAGTCTGTCCTCACCCATAAACTGCAATTAGCGCTACACGACATCATTTCAAATTATGTGGATTGGCGCGGTTTTCAGGGACTCTAGGCCCTAAATGCAAAAAAACCTCCACAGAACGGAGGCCTTTTGCGTCAGGTTCGCACCGATGGGAGGAGGTGGTGCGAACTTTCGAAAGCGATGCAGGGAGGTTCATCGCCGTTGATTAAACATAGCAGTCACTACTGACAAAAAACACTGATAAGTTCTCATGCCCGCTATGCAAAAATGACATAGCTATGCCGCGAATGCATGACCGCTGCTAACTTAGCCCAATCGGCCATAGAATGTTTGTCGCGCCGTTTCTGACAATGCGATGTTGGGTTCTGAGTTATAGGCCAATACCACCAGAATACGTTGGGTATCACCAACAATGGGTGTCACGCGGTGTATAGAATTGCGTCCCCGAAATAGAACAAGTGTGCCGGGATCCATGTGTAATCTTTCGACACGGGAACGTCCCTCAACCACAGCGGATACGCCATCATAATTCATGTCGCCTGCGTCTGCGTCCCGCAAATCTTTGACGTATTCAAAATCGCCCCCCGCCTTTGGGCTTTGCAAAAGAAGTGTGATTGCGAATTTCGAATTGTCAAAATGCCAATTCAATTCTTGCCCGTCATTCGCATAATGCACATTCACAGACGACAGGGGGTCGGCATAGGGGTAGAGTGCATCTTCGCCAACAACAGCGGCAATGAAGGCTTGAAATTCAGTAGAGTTGTAAATCGTCATTAAGGGGGAGTGCTCAGGAACCTGATCCGTGCAGATGCAGCCTTTGGATGTGCTAAGTTGACGATTGAAAATGTGATCCTGGGGCAGACCGTTGTTTGGTTTGGTCAAATAAACGTTGTGCTTTGCAACCGTATAATAGGCGCCATCATGTGCATCATCGGCCTCAGCGATCAATTGTGTCAGGGTTTCAGGCCGCAAAAAACCATCAAGCTGAAGGACCCCGTTGATGTCCAATTGCGCCTTGCAAGCATCACGATACTCTGCAGAGTTAATCGCATGGGCGTCCATATCAATATAGCGATTTACGTCGGACATTTTTCCTTCACCTTATGAGAGATATCATCCCTACCTTAAATCCAATGTGATGAAAGTGAATGCCTATTTGCGACGGCGATCAGGAAAGACGACTCAACAAGGGTAAGCGAAAATTTTAGAAATTGGATTGACAGATGTCTGAAATTGATAACTATGCCGCTATCCGGTTTCGGACGATGAAGGCGGCTCTTGTGGATTTTGGGAGGAATTCATGATCGAGCCGCCTTCATATTTTCTAGCTATGCAATATTGATATGTCAGGTATGCAAATACAATTCTGGTAAAATGCTGCACTGCAGCTATCTTCATATTAACAGCAGCATCCTCCCAGCTGCTTCGCGTTGTCAAAATACCTCCCTGTTTATGACGCACGCTCAGAGAAGCCTCCGATTTTGCGGGGGCTTTTTTGATTGTGTCTCATGAATGAAGAAGAGTGACGGGCGAATGCGATCCTTGAATACAAGGGCTCATCGCCCGTCAGAGAACACATTTAAGACAGAAGTTTCGTAGCCAACAAAAAGGAGCCTCGTGTTCTCTGGTCGCTAACCTTGGCGACACGTGCATCTATTTCTAGCGATGAACCTATAATACTTACGCGTGTCATAGAAAATCGGATCACTTACAAATTTTTACATCGACGGATATTTCTGAAATGCTTTTATCTTTTCGTGTTGGCAGAACTGCTGCGCGTTTAAAAATGAATTTTTGATTAGGAATTTTTATGAACAATCTGTTTCCCGCAACCATGCTGTTTACGCTGTTGGTGTTTCCCCAAAATCTCTCAGCACAATCTGCAACCCACTGTCCAATGACAGCGGATGATGCAAATTGTGTCCGTGTTGTTGCCTGCATCGGAGATGAGGGTGTTTGGTTTAACGGACGTGCCTTTGGGCGAGGTGAAGGGACATTTAGCGGAACAACATCAATGGGTCTGATGTGTGAAGGAACCTGAATGTCGCGCAATGCGTTTGGGTTAGGACAGGCTGATGTCATGTGTGAAGACGGGCGCAAGGGACGTGTATTTTATACCTATCAAGATGAATATACAGGCACAGCGGTGGGGCAGGGCGCGATGCACTCTGGGGCAAAGATAAAAATTTGGTCCGGCACAAATGTACTGGAATATTTGCGCGGGGACACAGGCGAACGGATTGCCTACCTTCCCTGTGATGGGGGTTCCATCTTGATGGGCTGAACACACATCCTGCATTCATGGCTACCCTAGTGTGCACGACATTCGCCCTGGCCCCGTTTTTTTGCCTTACTTGGCGTTGAATGTGAACAGTATTTGATTGTCGATGGTATAGGCGTTGATGATCTCTGCTGCGCGTTGTGATGTCAGCCATGTTTCCAATTTGACCGCTAAGTCATGTTTTACGTGGGCGTGGCGTTGGGGATTAACAGGTAAATAGGCGTATTGATTGAACAGGACAGGATCGCCAGAAAACTGGATACCCAGTCCAGTTTTGTTTTTAAAATTCAACCAACTTGCGCGATCAGACAGGATATAGGCCCCCATGCCCGCTGCCGTATTCAGGGATGCGCCCATACCCGCACCCACCGCGCGATACCAGGAACCCAAATCCGCATCCTTGATCCCCGCAGAGGACCAAAGTGAACGTTCCTTTTTGTGGGTTCCACTGTCGTCACCACGACTTACAAACAGGGATTGAGAGGTTGCGATCGCGCGAAGGGCCTCAGCGGCAGAGTTTGTATCATGGATGTTCGCGGGATCATTCGCAGGGCCGATAATGACAAAGTCATTATACATAATTTCACGACGATGCGTGCCGTAACCCGCGTCGACAAAGGCCTCTTCCGCTTTTTGGGAGTGTACCAAAATCGCATCAACATCACCCGCCTTTCCCAATCGGATGGCCTGACCCGTTCCAACGATCAAAAGTTGTACTTCAAGCCCCAGATCCGATTGAATTGCTGGCAATAATTTTTCGCTAAGTCCCGAATTATTAAACGATGTCGTTACGGCCATCCGCATCATATCGGCATTGGAATGTGTGGCAAATATAACTGTGATCAGCATAATTAGGATACGGATCATATTACGATATCTCCTGCGATAAATTTTTGGGCGTCTTGCGTGGGTGGCGTGTCAAAGAATGCATTGGCTGCACTATGGGCATCGATTTGACCGTCTTTCATAAAGAGAACGCTGCTTGCCATGCGGCGGGCCTGACCGATGTTATGCGTTGACATGATGATTGTGGTTCCTGTGGATTGCGCCTCGCTCAGCAGGGCTTCGATCTCGACGGTCGCCGCCCCGTCAAGGGAGGCTGAGGGTTCATCCAAGAACAGCAGTTTAGGGGATGTGATCAATGCACGCGCAAGGGCGATTTTCTGTTTTTCGCCGCCCGATAAAAACGGGGCAGGGCGATCCATATGGGCGCTAAGCCCGATCTTTGTTGCCCAGGTTCGCGCACGTTCCATTGCGCTCTGTTTATCCTGGCCGTTGATCATTAACGGATAGGCCAGATTTTCCAAAACACTGCGCCGCAACATGATGGGCGATTGAAACACAAAGCTTTGTTGTTCCTGTGCCGTTTTTGCAGGTGTCGCAAATGTCACCTGTCCATTGGCCAATCGGATGATGCCATGCAGCGCCTTAAGCAGGGTTGTTTTGCCTGCCCCATTTGGTCCCATTAAAACGGTTATCCCGCCTTCATTGATGGTAAGGTTGATTGGACCAATAATATGTTTTTGCCGAACTTTCACCGACAGGTCGCATGCAGTCATGGGAAACATCACCAACGCCCCTCTCGTTCTGTTCGACCAAGCCAGTGAGTTGTGAAATTCACGGCCAAGGCCAAGGCAATTAGCACAAACCCCAGGGCCAGTGCCAATGCAAAATCCCCCTTAGATGTTTCCAGCGAAATCGCCGTGGTCAATACGCGGGTTGCGTGATCAATATTGCCCCCAACGATCATGATTGCACCAACTTCGCCAATTGCGCGTCCAAACCCGGCAAGCGAGGCTGTCATCAACGCGCGCCGTCCGTCCCATAACAATGTTTTGATGCGCTGCCATTTCGAGGTGTTCATAGAAATCAGTAGATCATGATATTCTGACCACAACTCGCGCAAGGATTGGTGCGCAATCGATGTGATCAGAGGCGTGATAATGATCACCTGTGCAATCACCATCGCGTGGGTGGAAAAGAGCAATCCTAAAACACCAAAGGGACCCGAGCGGGACAGCAAAATATATACAATCAACCCCACTACGACGGGAGGCAATCCCATCAGTGCGTTCAGTGTTGAAATGATCAATCGGCGATATTTAAACCGCCGCACCGCTAAAATGGCCGCCAAAGGCAATGCAATCAGGCAGGAAACAAACAAAGCACTCAGCGTGACCCGCAAAGAGCGAAGCGAAATTTCCACCAAATCTGCATCCAGCGTGAGCGTCAGCCAAATGGCCTGCTGGATGCCGTTCCAAAGGTCATTCATCAAGCGATCCGTGAATGGCGAACTGACCCAAATCTGCCTCGGGTGTGTCAATCACGCGGTAGGCTTCATGCACGCCGCCTTCGGATAATTCACGCGCAACCGTGAGCAAGGTGTTGGGATCATGATCATCACATAATTCTTGCATCTGACGAATTTCCTCGGATGCAACGGGGCGGGCGGCCTCGACATTCGGGGCGCCGTAGTATGTTACGAAATGCTCGGACAAAATATCGGTTAGGTGATTGATTTCACTTTCCTCGATTTGCGTCACCGCAACAAATGTCACGCGGCCAAAGGTTTCCAATCCCAACCAACCGTTGGAAAACGCTTGGCGTGCTTTTCCGGTTAGGTCCCCTTCACCCCAGTTTGAAAATTCAAAACCGCCCGAAATACACCATTCGCCCGTGCGGGCGGAATTTGCATAGACGCGGGTGTCGCTTTCATCAAAATGGATCGCTCGAGCCAATTTCATGATCTTAGTCCTTTAATAGCTGTGTTAGGGGGATCAGCACCGTCTCAGCACCCCTGCGCAGCAGCAGGCCGAAATTTTCATCAACCCCAAGGAATGTGCCAATCTTTCCGTCGATGTCTATGTCTTCGCCCATACCATGCACCAATCCGCGCCATTCATCATGTACAGATTTCACTCCTTCGCCGTCCCAGCGTGTGATCCAATTTAGGGTGTGGCGTGCCCATGCTTCGATTAGGTTTGCGGCATCAACTTCGGCGCACCCTTCGGCGTAAAGCGCGGTTTCATCTGGGGTTTCCCCCATTTCTTCACGTGCTGGCCACAATGGAATATCTAGTCCAATGCACAACCAATCGGGCTCTTGATCTGCGTCGGTCGTACTGGCGGCAATTTGAAACCCACCGCATTTTGCGCCGTTGACACGAATGCGGCCGTTCCATTCCAGATGTACGGCCACCTCGGGCGGGGCAAGTGCGCCAAGCGCATTTTGGAACCCAATGCCTGCCACAGGCAACATGGCCATCGCCTGTGTCAGGGCCACATCGGGCGCCAAGATCAGTGTCGCGCGTGCGCGATCCGCTTCTAAGTTATAGACGATTAAACCAGCATCCACCCCCAATGTGGCCTGCGCAATGGCCGTATCAAAGGGATCGCTCTCGCGTCCTTCGATGGCCATGCCTGTCATCAATGGTGGAAAGATCAGGTCTTGCATCAGGCTTGTCCCCGTTCAATTAGTTTGCGCGCGATGTCGCGGAACACTTGGGATTGGGGATGGGATGGGTTTGAGACCACAATCGGCGCACCGCTGTCTGCAGCAAGGCGGATGTTCAGATCCAAGGGCACTTCAGCGAGCAAATCCACGCCCAATTTTTCGGCCTCGGCCTGCACGCCGCCATGTCCAAATACATGTTCTTCATGCCCGCAATTTGAGCAGATATGAGTCGACATGTTTTCGATCATACCGTGCACAGGAACTTTCAGTTGCTGAAACATGTCAATCCCCTTGCGAGCATCGATCAATGCGATGTCCTGCGGAGTTGAAACAACAATTGCGCCATCAACATCGGCCTTTTGTGCCAAGGTCATTTGCACGTCACCCGTTCCAGGGGGCAAATCGACGATCAACACATCCAACGCACCCCATTGCACTTGAAACATCATCTGTTGCAATGCGCCCATTAACATAGGGCCACGCCAAACAACCGCCTGACCTTCGTTGGTCATCAGGCCGATTGACATCATCGTGACACCGTGGTTGCGCATTGGCAGGATGGTTTTGCCATCAGGACTTGATGGACGGCCCGACACCCCCAACATGCGGGGTTGCGATGGGCCGTAAACATCTGCATCCAAAAGGCCAACACGCCGTCCTTCTGCGGCCAATGCGCAGGCCAAATTGGCGCTGACGGTTGATTTTCCAACGCCACCTTTGCCCGATGCAACGGCCAAAATGCGATCAACGCCTGGAACCTTTTCTGGACCCTTTGGTTCGGCCTTTTTCTGCATTTTTAGGTCGGGCGGCGCACTGGCGGCCTTGTGTGCCGTCATCACCACAGAAATATCCGCGGCACCCATGGACTTTAGCATGTCTTCGGCCTTGGTTTTGACGGGCATGTAGGCCTCTGCCTGCGCTGGATCAATTTCCATCACAAAGCGGACACTTGCACCATCAATGTTGAGTGCGCGCATGACGCCAGATGTCACAATGTCCGTGCCTCCCTCTGGTGCGATATTTTTTAAGGCCTCTAAAACCTGCTCTCTTGTTAGGCTCAATTTAATCTTCCCCACGCTTGATTGTGCCGCTCACCTTATGAACCATTCCAAGAGACGCAATGCTAATTTCGGCCTGAATTTCATATTCGCCATTTTCTGCGTCGCGCAATGCCTCTTCGATGGCCTGTTGAGACGTGACACCGACCTGTTTCAGAAATTTTCGCATCGACATGTTGAAATCTTCGTTCATTTGTTCATCCTTTTAAGTAGTGCGCAAATCAAAGGAGTGCATCCAATGATCCGAACCATATGTTTGATTTTGACGGTTATTGCTGTGACGTTGCCCACCATGGGCGTTGCACAAACCACCGATAATCCGAAACAGGTGCGTGTATTTGCCGACCCTGAATTTATCGAAAGTGGGTTGTTCAAATACCTGGCGCCCCGATTCACGTTGAAAACACAAGTGCGTTTGATCCTTGAGGAACAATCGGATGCGCAGGTTTCGATTGCGGTTGCCACGGGACGCCCCATTGCGCAACGCGGGAACACTATTTGGGCGGTGCAATTGATTGACGATGAACATCCTGAGGCCGAACGCTTTGTTGATTGGTTGCAAAGCGAGGTTGCGCAAAATACCATTTTGGCCTTTGCACCAGAAACGGGCGACCGGTTTGTTATTCCAGAGGTTCAAGATACGATTGAACAGGTGGTCAACTTTAAGGGCGATGCTGCGCTGGGATTGCAGGTTGCGCAGGCACAATGTTCGCGCTGTCACGTTGTGGATGACAATCGCATGGGCGCGATTGGGTCGACACCATCGTTTTTCGCCCTGCGCACATTGGCCGACTGGCCACAACGCATGTCGGGGTTTTATTTGTTGAACCCACATCCCGCCTTTACCGTGGTTCAGGATGTGACCGATCCATTTGACCCAAATCGCCCACCGCCCATCGTTCCGATCAAAGTCACCTTGGATCAGATCGACGCGCTTTTGGCCTATATGCAGGGGCTTCAACCCGCTGATTTGGGGGCACCGATTAAGCATCAGTGATCATCGCGATCTGAATAATAATCGGCAGTGGTGCGCACGCGTGGGCGCTCCTTAGCGGCAAAAGGATTATCCGTGCTGTGGAATTGCGCATTCACGCGGCAATCCCCGCACATTTGAACCAATTTCAACGCATCTGGATTGGCAAAGGCCCCAACACCAGAAGAGAGTTTTTCGGTGATCCGCTCGATTGAGGATTTTACCCCGAACAGAACCCCACATTCTATGCAGGCAAAGGGTTCTTCCTCATTCAAAACAGTTTGTTCCAGCGCCTGTGTCCCAAGGTTCAGGCGCTGTTCATAGGTAATCGCATTTTCAGGGCAGATGTTTGAACACAAACCGCATTGCAAACAGGCGTCCTCTTGGAACAAAAGCTGTGGTTTATCAGGGTTTTCACCCAGTGCGCCAGAGGGGCATAGAGATACACAAGACAGGCACATGGAACAGCTATCTGTATCCACCAAAACTGCGCCATAGGGGGCATCCTCAGGCAACGACAAAATTTTGTCGTCGCCATGTAATGCGCGCGCAGCAGAACGTGTCACCTGTCGGCGCGATCCCATCGCCAGAATAGGTGTTTCAACGATGATAGCGAGCTTGCTTTCTGACAAAGCCGCGGTCATCTGATCGGGGTCTGGTGTGTCGATGATATGGATGTGTTCCCCAGCAATAGCTGTTGCCAAGGCAACTTCACGACCAATCGCCACCTGATCTGCCGCGGGGCTAAGCAGTATATGCACATCCCCAAATCCAGATGCCAGCGCGCCTAACGCTTCGGCATGTCCAAAGGAACTAATCGCTTCAATTTCAATTGGTAACATGTTTGCGGCCAAACCATCATCAAATCGTGCTGCCATTGCAATCATGTCGCGCCCATGGGAGTCATGAACTAGCAGGCGGGGTTGGGGATGATCGCCCGCAACCTTATTGTACCCGTCCATCAGTGCTTGAATGCGGCGCAATGTTGTGTTTGACGGATCGGCTTCGTAGGTGATTGACCCAGAGGGACACAATGCGGCGCAGGCCCCGCATCCCGCACAAATGGCAGGATCAATTTCAACAAAATCACCTGCCGAGGTGATGGCCCCCGTGGGGCAAATATCCAAACAATTTGAACAGGCAGATTTCTGTGCGCGTGAATGGGCACACAGGCTGGGTTCTGTCTTCACGAACAACGTTTTTTCAAATGTACCCACCATGTGCGACGCCTTCAGTATTGTCTTGGCGACAGAGGGTGCGTGGGATGCATCGACCCACAGGTACCCATCCCGTTTTTCATGTGCAGGGAACAGCGGCGTACCGCCGCGCAAATCCAAAATGATGTCACAGTGCGATTGTCCACCTTGGCGCGATATACTCCATTCATGTGTGCCATGCCCCGTTGGGTCCAACTGTTGCAATGCATCGATTGTGACTTCGAAATTCCCAAGCGTGCCTGTCGCACGACGCAAGCTGCCAGCGATTATGTCATAGTTCCGCGATGGCATGTCGTCGGTTGGGTTTGGTACTAACAATGTGACAGATAGGTATTCAGACAATTGTTCCGCGACACCCATTTCAGTTGCGTCGTTGGACAGGATCAAACAGACCCCCTCTGACGCTACATCCATTGTTTTTTGCGCAGGGCGCGGAACAAGCGCCTCGGCCACTAATGCGGACATTTTGGGAAGTTTTGAGGCCTTGTCCGCCGACCATCCCGCTCGATCGCGCAGATCCAAGAGGGGGGGCATGGGGACCTCTAATTCGTCGGCAAGCGCCTGAAACGTGCGCCACTCTTGCGTGCAACACAGGATTGCTTTGCCGTCGGTGACGGCTTTTGCGGCTGAGTCAATCTGGCTTGTGCACAACGCCGTGTGTATCTGCGAACATGTCAGTCCAGTGACTTCGGATAGGTCTTTTGAGTTCAGGTGATTGGTTCCAGAACAATCGCATAATATCAGTGACTTATCCATTTTACCCCCCAGTGCTAAAGGTCGGATTTCGGTCCGACTTTACGCGTTATTTTCGCGCTGATTTTTCGACGAATTCATCGTGTCCAGCGGCGCTATTTGTTGGGATAGAATTGAGATAATTTTCAGAAATGACAAGAGCCCTTTGATTTGATTCCGAAAGCATCGGCGATTGATAAAAAACGACAAAATTACTCAGAATAGACATTTTGACCACATTGAGTTCAGTAGATGCTTTTAGTCATTCAAATTGTCCAATTTAGAAAAAAAATTGAGGAGTGTGGTTAAAACCTCTTTGGTTGGTGCGCAGTGGTATGCTGACATATGTGCAAAGGAGAGGTGGAGTTGTATTACAACCCTAAGCGTTATGTTTCGATGCCACTTGGCGTTGTCATTCGTCGGACACCCGGTGCCACGCTCTGGGCGAAGTGGTCTTGGCGTGTCAGCGGCATCCTTGTTGCTGCGAGCGAAGCGAAGGCGCAGATCCTTCGTCAAGATGGAGAAGTGATCGAGTACCACGCTGCGACAGTTCCGCTTGAACTCCATGGCGCTGATACCGAAAGTTACATGGTCGCGATCTCGGCGCAGGTCCCATCGATCTACGTGGTGATGCGCGATAACCCTGACAATACACCCCCGTTTGATGTAATCCTTGCCACCGCATCCGCCTACGAGGCGCAGGATTATGCGGACAGTGGCGAAGAGATCGTCGAAAAGGTGAAGATGCCAGAGGGCGTGGTCGCATGGGTGCGCGATTTCGTGAAAGCACACCACGTTGAAGAGACCTTTATCAAGCGCAAGCGTGACAAGAAACGAATAGATCTAAGTGAAGATGGGATCGGCGACGTGCGGATTGCACAGACGGGTGATGTTTACCGCGCCCCATCCCAGATCAAGAAAGAGCGTCTGTCATGAGCGATTTCTGGAGCCGCCGTAAAGCTGCCGTGGCAGCAGAAGAAGCAAAAGACGCCGCAGAGGTGCAAGTGCGCGCGCGTTCCGAAACTGCCGCAGAGTTAGAAGCGAAAACAGACGAAGAAATTCTTGAAGAACTGGGGCTTCCTGATCCGACAACTTTGAAACCTGGTGATGATTTCGCGGCGTTTTTGAAAGATGCCGTGCCTGATCGGATTAAAAAGGTTGCGCTGCGCAAGCTTTGGACTTCAAATCCAATCCTCGCAAATGTGGACGGTTTGTTGGATTACGGCGAGGACTTCACCGATGCCGCCGTGGGCGCAGGGGTTGTTGAAACCACTTACCAAGTCGGCAAAGGCATGTTGGCCCATGTCCAAGAAATGGCGCGACAGGCAGAAGAGGCTGCGCGTAAAGCGGTAGAGGGTGATGAGGAAGAGGCCATTGAAGCCTTGGACGATGCGCCCGAAATCGAAGTGAACGAAGAAGAAATTGAACCCGCCGTTGTCGCAGACGATGTCCATGTTCAGCCCGAATATCCCGCGGATGAACTGCATCACGAACCAGCACCGAAACTGCGCAAGATGACGTTTCAGTTTGCTGATGCGGCCCCTGAACCAACCTTAACCCACGGAAATTGAAAATGAGTGTCATGGAAGAAATCGCAATCGCACCCGAAGATAAGCAACGCGCTGATTTATACAATTTCTTGGGATTGTTATTGGCACGTCCAGCAGACGACATGCTGCTGTCGCAGGTTGCGGGTCTGACGGGGGACGACAGTGAAATTGGCAAAGCCGTGACCATGTTGGCGCGGGTTGCCAGAGTGTCGAAACCAAAATCAGTTGATAAGGAATTCAACAAATTGTTCATCGGCTTGGGCCGTGGTGAATTATTGCCTTATGCCAGTTACTATTTAACGGGCTTCTTAAATGAAAAGCCCTTGGCCAAACTGCGCCGCGACATGATCAATTTGGGGTTGTCGCGTGCTGAAAACATTTATGAACCAGAAGACAACATCGCAAGCCTGATGGAAATGATGGGTGCCATGATCGTGGGTCGCTTTGGCGATGCCAAGGATCTGAACACACAAAAAGCATTCTTTAATACCCACATCAATCCATGGGCAAAACACTTTTTCACGGATTTGGAAGGCGCCAAAGCCTCTGTTTTCTATGCAAGCGTCGGCACATTGGGCCGATTGTTCATGGAGATCGAAGCCGAAGCCTTCCGAATGAGCGCGGAGTAATCCGCAAATCCCGATGGCCTTGGCCATCTTAACCGCAAGAGAAGAGGACTCTCATGACACAGAAAACCGAGCTCGAGAAATCTCGGCGGGATTTTCTAAAGCTGGCTGGAACCGGCGCACCGCTTGCCGCGGTCGCAATGGCAACATCAGCAACAACCGCACAAGCGCAGGAGCCTGATTTGTCGTCATCCGTCATGCAGGACACTGTGCACACACGTGCTTACCTAGACTCGCTCCGGTTCTAATCGGGTCGAGAAGCCGCCATAAGCGACTGGTTGCGTGACGCCCGACTGCTTGTGGTTTTTCGTAATCTTTCGGGGAAACCCGGATGGGAGGAAACAATGCTAAGGAAAAAGACCAATGGGGTTGCGAGACGCCCCCAGCGGACAAGTATCCTGACAGATGTGGCCCAAACCACGGTTGATCGCCGCGCATTTTTACGCGGGTCTGGTTTGGCGATTGGCGGTTTAACCGCGATCGCTGCGACTGGGGGAACTGTGACACAAGCCACGGCTGCAACGGCTGCGAATGCCGCTGTAGAAACTGTCAAGTCAGTCTGCACACACTGTTCAGTTGGCTGTACTGTCATTGCCGAAGTGCAAGACGGTGTCTGGACAGGCCAAGAGCCTGGATGGGACAGCCCATTTAACCTTGGTGCGCATTGCGCCAAAGGTGCAGCCGTGCGTGAACACGCGCATGGCGAACGCCGCCTAAAATACCCTATGAAAAAAGAGGGCGGTGAATGGAAACGCATTAGCTGGGAACAGGCGATTGATGAAATCGGCGGCGGCATGATGCAAATCCGGCAAGAAAGCGGACCAGATTCAGTCTATTGGCTGGGCTCTGCAAAGCATAATAACGAACAAGCTTACTTGTTCCGTAAATTCGCAGCATATTGGGGTACAAATAACGTCGATCACCAGGCGCGTATTTGTCACTCAACAACTGTTGCGGGTGTGGCCAATACGTGGGGCTACGGCGCCATGACAAACAGCTACAACGATATCCACAATTCAAAAGCGATCTTTATAATCGGTGGTAACCCTGCCGAGGCGCATCCTGTTTCATTGCTTCACGTGATGAAAGCAAAGGAGCAGAACAATGCACCACTGATCGTGTGTGACCCGCGTTTCACACGTACTGCTGCGCACGCGGATGAATATGTCCGCTTCCGTCCCGGTACTGACGTTGCGTTGGTTTGGGGTATCTTGTGGCATATTTTTGAAAACGGATGGGAAGACAAAGAATTCATTCGCACACGTGTGTGGGGTATGGATCAAATCCGTGAAGAAGTGGCCAAATGGACACCAGAGGAAGTGGAACGTGTCACTGGCACACCTGGTCGCCAATTAGAGCGTGTTGCACGCACATTGGCAAATAACCGTCCAGGAACAGTGATTTGGTGTATGGGTGGTACCCAGCACACCAATGGTAACAACAACACACGTGCATACTGTGTGCTTCAACTTGCGTTGGGCAACATGGGCACATCAGGTGGTGGTACCAACATTTTCCGCGGTCACGACAACGTTCAAGGCGCAACTGACCTAGGCGTTTTATCGCACACATTGCCGGGCTATTATGGCCTATCAGCGGGTGCATGGGCGCATTGGTCACGTGTTTGGAACGAAGATCTTGATTGGCTGAAAGGTCAATTTGCAACTGTCAAAGGTGCGGATGGCAAAGATAAGAATCTTATGAACCTAACTGGTATTCCAGTGTCACGTTGGATCGATGGTATTCTAGAAGATCCAGCCAACATGGATAACCCTGATAAGGTGCGTGCAATGGTCCTTTGGGGTCATGCTCCAAACTCACAAACACGGATGAAGGAAATGAAAACGGCGATGGAACAGCTTGATATGCTGGTTGTCATCGACCCGTATCCAACTGTGTCTGCGGTTTTGCATGATCGTACAGATGGCTGCTATTTGTTGCCTGCATGTACACAGTTCGAAACATATGGTTCTGTGACTGCGTCAAACCGTTCATTGCAATGGCGGGACAAAGTTGTCGACCCACTGTTCGAGTCAAAGACCGACCATGAAATCATGGGCCTTCTTGCAACCAAATTTGGTTGGGCGGATCGCTTGTTCCGTAACTATGAAATGGACGATGATGTGACACCAAACATCGAAAGCATCACCCGCGAATTAAACGGTGGTCTTTGGACGATTGGCTACACTGGTCAAAGCCCTGAGCGGATCAAAAAGCACATGGCAAACCAACACACATTTGACCGCACAACGCTTCAGGCGATTGGGGGTCCATGTGACGGCGACTACTATGGTATGCCGTGGCCTTGTTGGGGCACTGCCGAAATGAACCATCCAGGAACACCAAACCTGTATGATATGTCAAAACCTGTCGCCGAAGGCGGCCTAAGCTTCCGTGCCCGTTTCGGTGTGGAACGCGATGGCGACAATCTGTTGGCAGAAGGTGTGTCAAACCCAGGTGCGGAAATTCAGGACGGTTATCCCGAATTCACAATGCAAATGTTGATGGATCTGGGATGGGATGGCGATCTAACTGACGACGAACGCGCCGCGATCGACGCAGTTGCTGGTCCTAAGACAAACTGGAAAACCGACCTATCTGGCGGTATTCAGCGTGTCGCGATCAAGCATGGTTGCTCTCCGTTTGGTAACGCCAAAGCACGTGCTGTTGTTTGGACTTTCCCAGACCCTGTACCGCTTCACCGTGAACCGCTTTACACCAACCGTCGTGACTTGGTCGAGGACTATCCAACTTACGAAGACCGTAAGTTCTATCGTCTTCCAACCATGTACGCTTCAATCCAGAAACAAGATTTCAGCAAGGATTATCCAATGATCCTGACATCTGGTCGTCTGGTTGAATACGAAGGTGGTGGGGATGAAACACGTTCAAACCCATGGTTGGCTGAACTTCAGCAGGATATGTTCGTCGAGATCAACCCACGTGACGCCAATAACCTTGGTGTACGCGATGGGGCACAGGTCTGGGTCGAAGGTCCAGAAGGAGCAAAGGTCAAGGTCAAGGCAATGTTGACCAACCGCGTGGGCGAAGGCGTGGCGTTTATGCCATTCCACTTTGGCGGACACTTCGAAGGCCAAGATTTGCGGGATAAGTATCCAGAGGGTGCAGATCCATATGTGTTGGGTGAATCATGCAACACTGCGCAAACCTACGGCTATGACTCAGTCACCCAGATGCAAGAGACCAAAGCGACTCTTTGCAAAATCTGGTCAGCATAAGGAGTAAGAGAAATGGCAAGAGCAAAGTTTCTCTGTGATGCTGAGCGTTGTATTGAATGCAATGCCTGTGTCACCGCCTGTAAGAACGAGCATGAAGTGCCATGGGGGATTAACCGCCGCCGCGTGGTGACCATCAATGATGGTGATCCTGGTGAACGGTCAATCTCGGTGGCCTGCATGCATTGTTCTGATGCGCCATGTATGGCTGTTTGTCCTGTTGATTGTTTCTATCAGACCGATGACGGTGTGGTATTGCACTCAAAGGATCTGTGTATCGGCTGTGGATATTGCTTCTATGCTTGTCCATTTGGCGCACCACAGTTCCCACAAGCAGGCAACTTTGGCAGCCGTGGCAAAATGGACAAATGTACATTCTGCGCAGGCGGCCCAGAAGAAAACCACTCAACAGCGGAATTTGCAAAATACGGTCGCAACCGTATTGCTGAAGGCAAATTGCCAATCTGTGCAGAAATGTGTTCTACCAAAGCACTTCTCGCTGGGGATGGTGATGTTGTGGCTTCGGTCTATCGCGAACGCGTTGTTGCACGTGGTTTCGGCTCTGGTGCTTGGGGCTGGGGCACAGCCTATGAACAAAAAGGCGGTTAATCTGCTAACTGCGAAAGCGGCGGGTACTCCCTGCCGCTTTTGTAACGTTCTTCTTTTCACAATTCAGCTTCGCAAACAGCGAAGAGCGAGGGAAACATGCGTGTTTTGCATTGCTTATTGATGGTACTATTGCTGTGTGGCCCAGTGGCTGCACAAAACATGGATGTAGAGCGCAGCTCAACAGGTGGCGCACAAACGTTAGAAGATATCATGGCCCGCCAAGCTGGCCAAAAGATTGATGATAGTTTCCGCAGCGGTGCCTTGGGTAATCCAACTCAGGCCAAGGACATTGCGGATCAACTTGGAACCCTTGGGGGCGTATCCCAATCCGAACTATGGCGCGCGATACGGTATAATGCGTCTGACAATTCGGCCTCTGGAAGCGGTGTTGTTGGCAACGTCATGATCCAAAGTGGTGGCATGCCGTGGTATGAATTCCGCGAAGGTCCCTTGCGCCAATACGGTGGTGGATTGCTACTTGTCACACTGATGTTGCTGGGCGTGTTTTATATTGCGCGCGGGCGCATCCGCATCGATGGCGGTCCTGCGGGCAGCACAATCACACGGTTCAAGGCGGTAGAACGCTTTGGGCATTGGGTCCTGGCAGGATCGTTTATCTTGTTGGGTATAACGGGGTTGTTGACCCTGTTTGGCCGCGTCATTTTGGCGCCCTATTTTGGCAAAGAGTTGAATTCAACCTTGCTGATTGCGTCGAAATGGATCCACAACAATGTTTCATGGGCCTTTATGTTGGCACTGATCATGGTGTTTGTTATGTGGGTGGCTCACAATATCCCCAACCGTACCGATTGGATTTGGATCAAACAAGGCGGCGGGATTTTCACAAAATCGCACCCACCTGCGAAAAAATTTAACTTTGGACAAAAGATTATCTTTTGGGGTGTGATTGTCCTTGGTGCATCTGTTTCGGCCTCTGGGCTGTCTTTGACGTTCCCATTTGAAATGCCGATGTTTGCAAAAACATTTGCAATCCTGAACAACATTGGTTTGCCCGAAGCCTTGGGTTTTGGAACGCTGGCCACTGAAATGTCCCCACAAGAGGAAATGCAATTTGCCCAAGCATGGCATGCGATTGTCGCCTTCGTAATGATGGCCATGATCATGGCGCATATCTACATCGGAACATTGGGTATGGAAGGGGCCTATGATGCAATGGGCAGCGGCGAAGTCGACGAAGAATGGGCACGACAGCACCATTCGCTGTGGTATGAAGAAGTCAAAGCAAAACAAACCAATTCACAACCTGCTGAATAACCTAGTCCTGCCCCATGAAAACGGGGCAGGTACACAGCACATGGGGACATGATATGAAAGCAATGTTTCTTGGATTTTTTGCGGTATTCGCGATTGCCTATGCTGCATATTTCGGATTAACCGAAGTCGCGGATTTTAGTTCGGGAGCAAAGTATTCTGGACAAGCCGTCAGAATGGAATAAAACCTACCACCGTGATGACAGCAGAACGCACTTCGAGCTTAAACACCACCAGTTTAAAAAACGCCTCAATCCTCGTGGTTGATGATGAAGAGGGCATGCGCCATTTCATCACCAAGGTGCTTGAGCCACACTGCAAACGTGTCATGCAGGCCGCTTCGGCAAAAAAAGCGGGTGCATTGATGGATATCCATCATTTTGATTTGCTGATGGTCGATAATTTGATGCCAGAACAAACAGGGCTGGATTGGTTGTCGGAACAGCGAAAATTGGGCCTGTTTGCCGATGCGATCATGATGACGGCCTATGCGGATGTGGAAACCGCGGTTTTGGC
>JAFMKS010000027.1 GCA_017852835.1 Paracoccaceae bacterium | reverse complement strand
ATCCGCGGCATTGTTTGGCTAAATTCCTGATAGGTGTCGATCAAAACGATGTTGTTGTTCACAACAATCCCCGCCAGCGCAACAATCCCCGTTCCTGTCATAATGACCGAGAAAGGTTGTTGCATCACCAGCATCCCAATCAACACGCCCACTGTGGACAAAACCACCGCGATCAAAACCACGAATGAGTTATAGAAACTGTTGAACTGCGCCAGCAGGATGATGAACATCAATGCAAGGGCCGCTGAAAACGCGCTCATCAAAAAGGCTTGGCTTTCGTTTTGTTCGTCCTGATCACCCGTCCATTCCCATGAAATGCCTGCGGGCAGGGACTTGGCATTGATCTGTTCCGTCAGATATTCGATACGTTCATTTGCGTTGATGATGACGTCGCTTTCTTCGCCGTTTTCATCAATGACAGTGCGTTTTGCGTCCGATGCCACGCCTGCCTTGATGTCGAAATACCGCTTTTTATCGATGCGATTGATCTCGGCCAATTTTTCAACGGGCTTGCGCGTGATAAAGTTTGACAGCGGCACCAAACCATCGCTTGTGCGTACCTTTAGGGTATCCAGCGTGCTAAGCAGGCGATATTCCTCGGGCATGCGGACGCGGATTTCGACCTCTTCATCGCTGCTATCAACGCGCATGGTGTCAAGCAAGATACCCCGTGTCACCAATTGCACCATGGCCCCCACGGTGGCCACATTAGCCCCATAACGGCCCGCCTTTTGAACATCGACGTCAATTTGCCAATCAATACCAGGAAGGGGGCGTGTATCTTCGATCTGGGTCAAGGCCTCAGTCTTATCAAAGAGGGCACGCATATCCGCCGTGGTTGCCAGCAAATCTTCCCAATTGTCGCCTTTCAGGCGCAGGTGCACAGGTTTTGCCGTTGCAGGGCCGCGGCCCAATTCCAACACTTCGATCTGAATGCCCGGAATTTCCTGCAGCGCGGCAGACAGTTCGTCAATCACTATATCACCATCCAATTCGGGGCGATCCTTGCGATCCTCCCACGGGACGGTTTCCAATTGGATTTGTCCGATTGTATCCTTGGGCGCGCTGGCCCCTGCGGTGTTTTGGTTTAGTCCCCCCGCACCCGCAAAGGCAAAGACAGATGAGATGCCCGGATGCTGCAAAACAATTTCTTCGGCTTGGCGCACCAGTTCGTCTTTTTCATGCAGCGATAGGTTTCCGCGTGCCTTGACATAGACGATGGCCTGTTCAGGTTCGGATTCCACAAAGAATTCTACGCCCAAATTGTTTTCACCGAAATAGGAAAAGACGGCCATGGAAAATCCAATAACGCCTGCAATACTGACCAAGGGCATGATCGGGTTGCCTGCAATCAATTTGATGATCCAGCCAAAGAAGGTGCGTTGGTATCCATATGTCACGCGCTTGGCCTGACGTTCGATTTTAACCGCGCCCAAAACCATGGATGCAAATGCGGCCGCTGCGATAAACATCGTAATGCCAGGGGCCGTTGCCATCAGGCCATCAGCGGCGTCCAATCCCAACAGATAGCTGGGGTTCAATGCCTGCATTGCGGCCAAAAATAGGCCATAGATCGCAACAGGCACCAATGCCGCACGCACCACCCAAGGCAGCGTTGCCCGCAGAGCGTTTGAGCCTGTGGCGAATGCGCGGGACACACGCCCCGACACGCCGCCCATGATGGGTAGGAAAATCAACGCAACCACCAAAGATGCGCTAAGAACAAAGATCAGCGTGACAGGCAGCATGCCCATGAATTGCCCCGGAACACCCGGCCAGAACAGCATGGGCAAAAAGGCACATAGGGTTGTTGCGGTTGAACTGACGATGGGCCAAAACATCCGCTTGGCCGCTTCGACATAGGCGCTCATCGGGCCGCTGCCCTCTTGAATGCGTTTGTCGGCGTATTCCACCACAACAATCGCCCCATCCACCAACATGCCCACCGCAAGGATCAGACCGAACATCACAATGTTTGAAATGGTGATCCCCATCACGCCCAACAGGACGAAACACAACAAGAATGACGTTGGAATTGAAAAACCCACCAGCAAGGCCGCCCGCGTCCCGAGGGATGTCAAAACAACGATCATCACCAAGGCAATCGCGGTTAAAACCGATCCTTCCAATTGGCTGACCATGGAATCCACAACGCGGCTTTGGTCGTTTGAGGTGCCCATGTGCACGGCTGCGCGTAAATCTTGGGGCCATGCGTCAACTTCTGCTTCGACCATTTCGCGCACGGCTGTTGCTGTGTCGATTAGGTTGAAACCTTTGCGTTTCACGACCTGCAGGGCAACGGTTGTTTCGCCGTTAAAACGCGCGGTTCCTTCACGATCTTCAAAGGTCAGTTTGATTTCCGCCAAATCGCCCAATGTGATCACGCGGTCCCCGTTTGTTTTGACGGGCAGGTCGTAGATATCTTGCACCTCATCAAAGCTGGATGGGATTTTAACCGCAAATGTGCCCTGTGCGCTGTCCACTTCGCCTGCGGCGATCAATTGGTTGTTGTTGCGCACAACATTGATCAATTCGCCTGCAGTGACGTTATAGCTTTCAAGGCGCAAGGGGTCGATTGTGACCTCGACCATTTCATCGCGCTGGCCTGAAATGGCGGCTTCCAGAACCGCATCCATGCCTTCGATCTTTTCCTGCAGATCCTTGGCGATCTTGGTCATCGTGCGTTCAGGCACTTGGCCCGTTAGGTTCACAATGATGATCGGAAATTCGGAAAAGTTGATTTCGTTGATCGAATATTTTTCAGCACCCGATGGGAAATTCGCCTCGGCTGCGTTCATGGCGTCGCGCACGTCTGCCATGGTTTTGGTTTTGTCCCAGCCAAATTCAAATTCAAGCGCGACACCCGCATAATTTTCCGATGCAGTGGCGGTCATTTTCTTGAGGCCGTCAATATCGCCCAATTCCGTTTCCATTGGACGCACCAACAGCGTTTCACTGTCCCCTGCGGAAATGCCGGGGAAGGGCACGGAAATGAACAATGCGGGAATTTCAATATCAGGCTCACCCTCTTTGGGAAGGCCCGTGTAACTAAATATGCCAGCAGTCAGCGAAACAATAATCAGCGCAATGATCATGCGCGCGCGTTCTGATGCCCAATCGACTAATCCTGTCATTGACCCAACTCCCGATAGGTTGGATCAACGACGATCCCGTCGATCACATATTCCTGACCGACGACGATGATGCTGACCTCTGGGTCCAATCCCGATACCCATACCCCATTTGGGGTGTCGCGCAGCAGGCTGATTTCCACAAACTTCGTCGAATTATCCGCAATGATCGTACGCACACCCAATGCGCCCGAATCGTTCAGCGTAAGCGAGGATTGAGGGATCAAATGTGCGGCTTTGCCTTCTGAGGCAATCAGGATGTCGGCGGTTTGGCCATCCGCGATGGTCATATCGGGGTTTGGAATTTCCAATTCAACACGGAAGGTGCGTGTCAATTTATCCGCCGACCGCGACAGGAAGGTCACATTGCCAGAGACCTCTGTCCCGTCCAATAGGCGCGCACCTGCGCGCGCCCCCACGGTGATGCGATCACGTTCTGTTTCGGGAACAAAGCCCACGATTTTAATGGGGTCCAATTGGATCACCGTTGCGCATGCAGAACCAGGTTGCAGCAGACTGCCGATTTCGGCTGTGTCGCTTTCCAATAGGCCGCCAAAGGTTGCTTTGATTGTCAGGCGATCAATCTCTTTTTGTGCGGCGGCAACGGCGGCTTCGGCGGATTGAATGCGCGAACTTGTGGCATCAAACCCTGCTTTTGCGCTTTCCACGGCGGCCTCGGCAGAGCGTACAGCCGCCTGAGTGGAGGCCACACGTGTTTCCGATGCAAACCCACCTTGGGCCAGTTTATCGGCAGCGTTAAAGTTGATTTTTGCCTCTTCTAGGCGGGCTTTGGCCTCGTCCTGACGGGCTTGGGTTTCTGGAACGCGGGCCTCTGCCTCTTTCAGGCGGGCAATGGTATCTGCCAAATTCGCCTCGCGCGTGCCAGGGTCCAATTCGCATAGGGTTTCACCCGCCGCCACCACATGGCCCTTGCGCAGGGGTTGATTGATCACTTGTCCGGATGTTTCGGAACGCAGAACGACACTGCGCGCCGCTTCGGTCTGACCGCGCAACACAACCGCGCTGTCAATTTCACGGGCGGTCGATTTCATGGCGACCACCTTAATCAATTGGCGTTCACTTGGGGCCTCTGCAGGCGTTTCTGTCTCGGCGGTTTCATCCTCGACAACCACATCATTCACCAATGGCGTGTCCTTGGATGCATCCCACAAAATCGTGGGCGATGCCCCCCCTGCGACTTGACGCACTGCGTCACGTTCAAAAACAATTAAATATAAAACGGCAACCACAACAACAGCCGTGATCAAGGACATAATGCGCACAATCTTCCTTCCAACGAATTGGCAAACGGGTAAAACGAACCCCAGTTTAGCCCCCACTTAGCAGATATACGCTAAACCCGCCAGTTTAGATTAATGAATTCCTCACATTTTTTTGCAGGTGCAGCAACGCAATCTTGCTCTTGGATTCCTACTCAGTTGGGTCTACAAAACCTGAAATACAAGATGTGAGGTCCGCCGTGAGCGATACAGATAGCTTTATCGATGAAGTCAGCGAAGAAATCCGCCGCGAAAAATTGTTCAAAACCTTTCGCAAATACGGCTGGATCGGTGTTGCACTGGTTGTGATCGTTGTGGGCGGCACAGGTTACCGCGAATACAGCCGCGCTGCGGAAAAAACCGCCTCGGAAACATTTGGCTCTTCTGTGTTAGAGGCCTTGCAGGAAAACGACCCATCCGCACGTGTTGCGCAATTGGATACCATCACGGCCCCGAATGCGTCGGCGGGCGCGATGATTGCCATGTTGCAGGCCGCGGAACTGGCATCGGATAAGGATGGGGCAGGGGCCGCCGCCAAGCTTGAGGCCGCAGCTGTCAGTGGTGATCTGGATCAGATGTACCGTGATATCCTGAACTTCAAACGTTTGACTGTTGCCGAAAGTGGGATTGATGCAGGCGCACGCCGCATGGGGTTTGAACAACTGGCAACGCCCGGCAATCCACTGCGCCTATTGGCCGAGGAACAATTGGCACTGCTTGATCTGGCAGAAGGTGACAGTGCAGCGGCAGTAAACCGCCTGTCCATGATCCTAGAGGATGCAGAGCTCACTCAAGGCTTGCGTCAACGTGCAGGACAGTTGATGATCGCCTTGGGGCAGGATCCAAACGGGCAATAGCACCCCATAAATAAGGAACAGGGGGAATGATGTTTCGTGTCGTCGCTACATTGACAGTTTGTGCCATCGCTCTTGCAGGGTGTGAACAGCCACAGCCCATCATCCCAGGCAAGCGTGAAGCCGTCGATACCCTAATCCAAGATGCGCCAGCACGCGCTGAAATCGTCAATAAATCCGTGGCGTTTCGTGCCCCTAGTATGAGCACAAACGCAAATTGGACCCAAGGACACGGAACCGCACGCAGCCGTACCACCCACCCCACGTTGGGCGCAAATCCGCAGTTGATCTGGAGCGTTCCGATTGGCGTCGGTGATGGCCAACGCACGCGGATCACGGCCGATCCTGTTGTGTCCGATGGGCGTATATTCACAGTTGATGCCGAAGCCCGCCTAAGCGCGCATGCCACATCAGGTGCCGCCCTTTGGTCCATTGACCTAACACCACAGGGTGAGGGCAAGGGCGAGGCGACAGGCGCAGGCATCGCCTATGGCAATGGGACCTTGTTTGTAACAACCGCCTATGGCGTGTTGCATGCGATCAACCCAACCAATGGCGCGATCCGTTGGTCACAATCCCTGCGCGGTGCGGGGAACACGCGCCCCACCTATTATGATGGCTTGGTCTATGTGATCAGCTCGGATCGTACCGCATGGGCGATCGAGGCCGATAATGGCCGTGTCAGATGGCAAATTGATGGTGTGGATGATGTGAACAACCGCATCGGATCAACCGCCCCCGCCGTGTCGGATAAATTTGCCCTTTTCGGCTTTGGCTCGGGCGAGGTGCAGGCCGTGTTCCGAAAGGGCGGGTTGGTTTACTGGAACTCATCCCTGAAGGGCGCGCGCGCAGGACGGGCAGAAGGCGCCGTTGTTGATTTGGGCGCAAGCCCCGTGATTGCAGGATCGCGTGTTTACGCGGCGGGTGCATCGGGGCGCATGGTTGCCATGTCACTGGGTGATGGTGAACGCATTTGGACCAATAATCAGGGTGTGCGCGGTCAACTATGGCCCGCGGGCAATGCCATTTTCGCCCTGAATGATATGAACCAATTGATCCGTGTGGATGCATCCAATGGCGACACGCTTTGGGCCGTTGATTTGCCGAATTTCCGTAAAATCAGTCCACGACGCAGTGCCGAAATCGTTGCGCATTATGGTCCCGTTCTGGCGGGGGGGCGCATATTGGTGGCCTCAAACGACGGTTTGTTACGTCAATTTGATCCAACAAACGGCGCGTTGATTAGCCAAACCGCGGTACCGGGTGGGGCCACTACGCATCCCGTCATCGCAGGTGGGGTTTTGTACCTTGTTTCAGGGGACGGACAATTGCACGCTTTTCGTTGATGAAAAAGTGGTGTATGCGGGGCTCTCAATCGACTTTAGGTTCTGAACATGAGCTTTTCTTTGGCCATTGTTGGCCGCCCCAATGTGGGCAAATCCACCCTATTTAACCGTCTTGTTGGAAAACGGTTGGCGCTGGTTGATGATCAACCGGGCGTGACCCGTGACCTGCGCGAAGGCGAAGCACGCCTTGGGGATCTGCGCTTCACCGTGATTGATACCGCGGGGCTTGAGGATGCAACAGACGACAGTTTGCAGGGCCGCATGCGCCGTTTGACGGAAGGCGCGGTTGATATGGCGGATATCTGTTTGTTCATGATTGACGCCCGTGTGGGCGTGACACCTGTCGATGAAATTTTTGCAGAGATTCTGCGCAAACGGGCAAAACACGTCTTTTTGGCCGCGAATAAGGGCGAGGGTGCTGCCGCAGATGCAGGCGTGTTAGAGGCGTGGAACCTTGGCCTTGGCGAACCCTTGCGCATATCGGCCGAACATGGGGAAGGCATGGGGGATTTGCTTGCCGCCCTGATGCCCATTGCCGATGAATTCCAAATGCGGGCCGAGGCCGAAGCGGCGGAGGCAGAAATCGACATCATCGGGGAAATTTCCGAGGACGACGAATATGAATATCAAATGCCAACAAACGCCAAACCGCTACAGGTTGCGGTTGTTGGTCGCCCCAATGCGGGAAAATCCACGCTGATCAACAAAATTTTGGGCGAAGATCGTTTGTTAACAGGCCCCGAGGCGGGGATCACCCGCGATGCCATTTCATTGAAAATGGATTGGGGTGGCGTGCCCATGCGCATCTTTGACACCGCTGGCATGCGTAAAAAGGCCAAGGTACAGGACAAGGTTGAAAAACTCTCTGTCTCTGATGGATTGCGCGCGGTGAAATTTGCCGAAGTGGTTGTTGTGCTGCTGGATGCGGCGATCCCCTTTGAAACGCAGGATTTGCGTATTGCGGATCTGGCCGCACGCGAGGGGCGCGCCGTGGTTGTTGCGGTGAACAAATGGGATATTGAGGATGAAAAGCAGGAAAAGCTGCGCGATTTGAAAGAGGCCTTTGAACGCCTATTGCCCCAGCTGCGCGGTGCCCCCCTGATCACCGTATCGGCGCGGACGGGCCGCGGTTTGGATCGGCTTCAGGCGGCGATCATGCGCGCGCATGAAATTTGGAACCGTCGCATCCCAACTGCGCAGTTGAACCGTTGGTTGGCGGGAATGGTCGAAATGCACCCACCCCCCGCACCCGCAGGGCGCCGCATCAAATTGCGGTATATGACACAGGCCAAATCACGCCCCCCTGGGTTTGTGGTGATGTGTTCACGCCCCGATAAATTGCCCGAAAGCTATAACCGTTATTTGGTGAACGGGTTGCGCGAAAGCTTTGATTTGCCGGGAACACCCATCCGCCTGACCATGCGCGGGCAGGGGGATAAAAACCCCTATAAGGATAAGAAAAAGGCAGCACCGTCACGCCTGCGCAAGCATTTGGAAGGCAAGCGTTCGACCTGAGTGGTTTCAGCGTTAGTGGACAAATCCCAATTTCGATTGTGTCTCAACGCTCATGCAAACGCCTGCGGGCTGGATCGTACCTGATATACCCAAGCGCGCGGATTTTGATCCCTCAGTTCTAGGCACCCAGCCAATCTTTAGATTGGCAAGGCGCTGCCCGCCCCACAGGCGGCGCCTTCGTCGCCACCTCGGGCAGCTTGGGTAAAATCCTTGGCTTTCGCTCAGACCGGGCATGAACTGGGCGTGCGTTAATCACAATGCGATCGTTGTCACCCTTCAAACGCCAGATTTTTTACCAAGATTGGTGTTATCTATGCCAATTCACCCTCGGCAGTGATCTGTGTTTTGCCACCCAGATACCCGTGCAACACGGCGGGCAATGCGACGGATCCATCAGGTTGCTGACCGTTTTCCAGCACCGCGATCAGACAGCGACCCACGGCCAAGCCTGAACCGTTCAACGTGTGGACAAATTCGGGTTTGCCGCCTGCCTCTGGTTTGAAACGGGCGTTCATGCGGCGGGCCTGAAAATCGCCACAGACAGACACGGATGAAATTTCGCGATATGTGTTTTGGCCGGGCAACCACACCTCGATATCATGGGTGCGCCGTGCGCCTGCGCCCATGTCGCCTGTGCACAAAACAACCGTGCGATAGGGCAGGCCCAGTTTTTCCAAAATCGCCTGTGCGCAGCCTGTCATACGGTCCAATTCGGCGCGGGAATGGTCGGGATGCGTGATGCTGACCATTTCCACCTTTTCAAATTGGTGTTGACGCAACATGCCCGCAGTGTCGCGGCCCGCTGATCCCGCCTCGGAGCGGAAACATTGGGTATGCGCGGTCATGCGGATTGGCAAATCGGCCTCTTCCAACACATCGCCTGCGACGGTGTTTGTTAGGGTCACTTCGGATGTGGGGATCAACCACCACCCGTTTGTGGTTTGATAGCTGTCTTCGGTGAATTTCGGCAACTGTCCTGTGCCAAACATCGCCTCATCCCGCACCAAAACAGGCGTCATTGTTTCGGTTAGCCCATGTTCATTCACATGTGTGTCCAACATAAACTGCGCTAAGGCACGGTGAAGCCGCGCCATCGCACCGCGCAACACGACAAAGCGCGAACCAGAGAGTTTCGCCGCCGTTTCAAAATCCAGTCCGCGTGCGGCGGGCAGGTCATAATGTTCCTTGGCATCCGCAATTTCGGGCGGGGTGCCCCAGCGGTGGATTTCCACATTATCCGCCTCATCCGCGCCATCGGGAATATCGTCATGGGGCAGGTTGGGCAGACGGGCCAGCGCATCTGTCAATGCCTCATCCAATTCCTTGGCGAGGGCATTCATTTCGGCAACTTCGGCCTTTTTCTCGGCAACAAGCGCGCGCAGGCGTTCAAATTCCGCCTCATCCCCACGACCCTTGGCGGCGCCCACCTCTTTGCTGGCCTTATTCTGTTCGGCCTGCGCGGTTTCGGCTGCAAGGATTGCGGCACGACGATCGCCATCAATTTTCAACAGGCCCGAGGACGCATCCGACACCCCACGACGCGCCAAAGCGGCATCAAAAGCAGCAGGGTTTTCACGAATGGCACGAATATCATGCATTGGGATGTCTCCTCAGGTTTAACGACTCTTTCTGCGGGCCTTATGCATGATTTTTTTGATGGAGGGTAGAGGGGGAATTGTTTCGATACGACGTGGGTATTCAAAGGTGCCTGACCAAATCATCTCCAATCCAAAGTCAATCCAGCTCCCCGCCAATAGACAGATTGGCAGGCGCCGACCGCCCCCCATGGGCGGTGTCTTCGTCGCCACCTGCGGTCGGCTTAGTGCAATGAAGCTCTGTTGCTTCAATTTCTGACGCGACTGACGACCACTGTTGTGCATAAATGATTTCCAATTGTTCTAAATCTACGGTTAAGCACACGCCCGTGGGCGGTTAACAGGGCTGAGGCAACGAAGCCCCCGCCCCTCGGGACGGGCGTGGGCTGGATCATACGCGATCAGTCTTCGCTTGCGCTCAGACCGCGCATGTTCTGGGTTAATAAATTCATTTGGTCGTCAAGTATTTCTGAAGATAACCGCATTTATCGTGCGTAACTGGGGTTGGATTGTTTCAGAAACGATCGTCGATCAAACCCGCACTTGCCGCGGCGACAGCGGGCAGGGCGATGGCAAGCTGTCGGATTACATCCTAATTTGATGTGGCGATATTTCTTGTATCAACTGAAATGTTGTGAATAAAAATGCCCCCATCAACAGTGCCAGTGCGCAACCCCATTGCCCAATGACGAAATGTGCTGTGCGTCGCGTCCATGTTATCAATCCAAACCGTTTTTGAATATTGGATGGGTTGAATGCGAAATTTCGGATCGTCAACGGCAAACTGTGCCACAGATGGGCTTGGGGCCTTCTGTTCCAAACGGGTGCACCAAGCCATGCGGCCCCCCGAAACGGGCGGTGTGCGCACCGACGTAACACCGACGTTATACCGACGTGATACAGATCGTGAAAAACCGCCCCGTTAAACGGTTAATCCACCTTGCAAACCCCGGGGCCAGCGCATAGGTTTCCGCCAACGCAAAATAAAAAAGAAGGATGGCACCGACATGGGTGGTATTGAACAATTTATTCCGCTGATACTGATTTTCGCGATCATGTATTTCCTTATGATCCGTCCCCAGCAGAAAAAGATCAAAGAGCATCAGAAGATGGTGCAAAACCTGCGCCGTGGCGATGTTGTTGTGACCCAAGGTGGATTGATCGGTAGGGTTGCAAAGGTCAAAGAAAACAACGAATTGGACCTTGAATTGGCCGAAGGTGTCAAGGTGCGCGTTGTGCAATCAACGATTGCGGATGTGGTTTCAAAAACTGAACCTGCCAGCGATTAATTGACGAACTGAGGACGGCAAATATGCTCTTTATCGATCTGTGGAAAAAGGTCGTGATCTGGGTCGTTGTGGCCTTGGGTCTGGTGTTGGCACTCCCCAACGCTTTTTACGATCGTGTGGAGCAGTTTAATGACGCTGAAAAGGCGATTGAGGTTGGGTTTGATACCCCTGAAAATCGTGAAAAAACAGGACTTTGGCCGTCATTTTTGCCCTCTGGTTTGGTGAACTTGGGGCTGGATTTGCGCGGTGGTGCGCATCTGTTGGCCGAGGTACAAGTGGCCGATGTTTATGCACAGCGGATGACGGCGCTTTGGCCTGATGTGCGCGACGTGTTGCGCCCCGAACGGGCCACCGTGGGCACCATCCGTTTGCAAAAAGGCGCACCTGATGAATTGCGCGTCAAAATTTCGGAACCTGCTGGAATGGATCGCGCATTGCAGTTGGTTCGTGGGTTGTCACAACCCGTAACATCCCTTGGTGGCGCGATGAGCACTGATTTGGATGTACGCGCCGAGGGCGATGAAATCGTGGTTACGCTAAGCGCCGCAGAACAGGCCGCAACCACCGAACGCACATTGCGCCAAGCGCTGGAAATCATTCGCCGCCGCATTGATGAGGTGGGCACACGTGAACCCACCATCCAACGTCAGGGCGCGGATCGTATCCTGATCCAGGTGCCAGGGATCGGATCAGCGGCCGAGTTGAAAGAGATCATCGGCACAACAGCGCAGTTGACATTCCAGCCTGTCGTTGGACGCGGTGGGAACCCCAATGTCCCCGCAGGTGCCGGAAACGAGGTGCTGCCGTCGCTGAATGACGAAGGTGTCTATTACACGCTTGTTTCTGCCCCCGTTGTTACGGGCGAGGAATTGGTGGATGCGCAGCCCAGCTTTGATCAAAACAACCGTCCTGCGGTAAACTTCCGCTTTAACCCAACGGGTGCGCGCGCATTTGGCGATTACACGCGCGACAATATCGGCAGCCCCTTTGCCATCGTTCTGGATGGAGAGGTGATCAGCGCCCCTGTGATCCAATCCCATATTCCGGGCGGTTCAGGCATTATCACGGGCAGCTTTACTGTTGAGGAAAGCACCAATTTGGCTGTGCTGTTGCGTGCAGGTGCACTGCCCGCAGGTTTAGAATTCCTTGAGGAACGCACAATCGGCCCAGAACTGGGCGCAGACAGCATCAAGGCGGGGCAAATTGCCTGTATCGTCGCGGGGATTGCCGTGTTGATCTTTATGGTGCTGTCCTATGGTTTGTTCGGTATCTTTGCCAATGTCGCCCTGATCATCAATGTGGGTCTGATCTTTGGGTTGCTGTCACTGGTGGGCGCAACCCTGACCTTGCCTGGTATTGCGGGGATTGTTTTGACAATCGGTATGGCCGTTGATGCCAATGTTTTGGTGTTCGAACGCATCCGCGAAGAAATTCGCGCAGGCAAGGGGCCCGCGCGGTCCATTGAACTGGGCTATGAAAAGGCGATTTCGGCGATCACCGATGCCAATGTGACCACATTCATTACGGCGGTGATCCTATTTGCCATGGGCTCTGGCCCTGTGCGTGGATTTGCGATAACGCTGGGTCTGGGCATCCTCACCTCGGTCTTTACGGCCATTTTTGTAACGCGCCTGTTGGTGGTGATCTGGTTTGATCGCGCCCGTCCAAAAAAGATTGAGGTGTAAGATGCGTCTTAAACTTGTTCCAACTGTCACGAATTTCGATTTCTTTAGCCGGTCCAAAGTGTGGCTGGGCATTTCAGGTATGTTCATGGTGATCGCGCTGATTTCATTCCTGTTGCAGGGATTGAATTTCGGCATTGATTTCCGCGGCGGTACAACCATCCGAACAGAAAGCACAACTGAAATTAATGTCGGCACTTATCGCGATGCCTTGGCCCCATTGGAATTGGGCGACATCATCATTTCAGAGGTGTTTGACCCAAGTTTTGACGCCGATCAACATGTTGCCATGATCCGTATTCAGGCCCAAGATGGCGAAGAGGCGGTGACCGCGCAAATGACCAAAGATGCCTTTGCCGCATTGTCATCTGTTGATCCCACGATCAAATTTGTTTCAGTAGAAAGTGTTGGCCCCAAAGTGTCTGGCGAATTGATACAAACCGCGATCATTGCCGTCATTCTGGCGATTGCAGCGGTGCTGTTTTACATCTGGCTACGCTTTGAATGGCAATTTGCGGTTGGCGCTGTTTTGGCTTTGGTCCATGACGTGTTGCTGACCATCGGTATTTTTTCCGAATTGCAGATCAAATTTGATTTGGCAATCATCGCGGCCCTGCTGACAATTGTCGGTTATTCGCTAAACGATACGGTTGTTGTGTTTGACCGCGTGCGTGAAAACCTGCGCAAATATAAATCTAAACCGTTGAAGGATGTGTTGAACCTGTCCATCAACGAAACACTTAGCCGAACAATGATGACATCTGTCACCACATTGATCGCGTTGATCGCCCTATTGGTTTTGGGTGGAGATGTGATCCGCGGCTTTGTGTTTGCGATGACATGGGGCGTGATTGTGGGTACCTATAGTTCGATTTTCGTCGCCTCTGCGATCCTGATGGCCTTGGGCGTAAAACGCGATTGGAGCAAGCCGAATAATGAGGCGGGCACACAGGTTCCGCAGGTGTAAATCCGATGCGGTTGAATGAAATCAACTACACCGATGCGCTGCCCATTGATGGCTATGGTCCTGGGTTTTTTCGGGTTGGCGGTCAGGTCTATAACAGTGCCGTTCTGTGTTGTGGGGCTGGGGTCAGCGAATGGGGCGGGTATAGTGATACTGAAACGCTGCTGACACTGGCGGGGCAGTTTGATGTTTTGTTCATTGGAACGGGCAAAGATACGCTGCACATCCCTGCGGATTTTCGTGCCACGCTGGAAACTGCGGGGCTGGGCGTTGAGGCGATGAATAGCCCTTCTGCCGCGCGGACTTATAACATTCTGCTGTCTGAAGGGCGTCGTATCGCGGTTGCGTTACTGCCCGTCACCGATCCCATCACTGGGGCGTGATCAAATTCATCTTTTGCAATGCATCATCATGGTGTAAGCCAGTGATATGACATTAACTGTTTCAAATCTAAGTGTTCTACGCGCATCGCGCCATCTGTTGTCAGGTGTTGGATTTGAAGTATCCGCAGGTCAGGCGTTGATCCTGCGGGGGCCAAATGGTTTGGGAAAAACAACGCTGCTGCGAACCATCGCAGGGTTGCAACCTGTGCATGAAGGACAGGTGGATATGCCCGAGGATATGGCCGTTTATGCAGGACATTTGGACGGAATAAAATCCACACTAACCGTGCGCGAAAATTTGGAATTTTGGGCCAGCGTTTTTGGAACCGGGTCCATTGATGCCGCGATTGCAGTCTTTGACATGGACCAACTTATCGACAGACCCGGTGGCATGTTGTCGGCGGGGCAAAAACGGCGTTTGGGATTGGCGCGTTTGATGGTGACAGGGCGGCCCATATGGTTGCTGGATGAACCCACAGTTTCACTGGACACCGTGGCAGTTGGCCAATTTGGCGATATGATCGCGGGGCATTTGGATCGGGGCGGCATAGCGGTGATTGCCACGCATATCGATCTGGGATTAGGCGCGCGGGCCGAGACATTGGATTTATCCCAGTTTAAGGCCGCACCAGAACAGCAATTCAACCCGAACGAGGCCTTTTTATGAACGCGCTTTTGCTTCGGGATATGCGGCTTGCCATGCGGGCAGGGGGCGGATTTGGGTTAAGCCTAGCGTTTTTCTTGATCGTTGTGGTTTTGGTGCCCTTTGGTGTTGGTCCCGAAATGGGTCTATTGTCGAAAATTGCGCCCGGAATTTTGTGGGTTGGGGCATTATTGGCCTGCCTCTTGTCGCTTGATCGAATTTTTGCGCTGGATTTTGAGGATGGTACATTAGACCTCTTGGCCACAGCACCCCTTCCGCTTGAGGCAGTGGTCAGTGTAAAATCCTTTGCCCATTGGATCACCACAGGCCTGCCCTTGGTTTTGGCGGCACCTGTTTTGGGGGTCTTGCTGGGGCTTCAATCAGATGCGTTTTATTGGATTGTTCTGTCCTTGTTGCTGGGCACACCCGCACTTAGCGTCATTGGAACATTTGGCGCGGCGCTGACGGTGGGGTTAAAACGCGGCGGATTGCTTTTGTCGCTTTTGGTCTTGCCACTCTATGTCCCCACGCTGATATTTGGCGCAGAACTCGCGCGGCGGGGGATCGTGGGGATGGATGTGGGGACCCCCATGTCACTGTTATTGGGCATCACATTTGCCTCAATCGCGCTGTTGCCATTTGCATCAGCTGCGGTTTTAAAGATTAACTTACGCTAAGGAGACGGAATGTCACTTTGGGAATATGCAAATCCAGTTAAGTTCCTGTCCTTTTCGGGCAAGATTGTTCCATGGTTCGCAGCCGGCGCTGCATTATTCATCGCCGTTGGGCTTTATTGGGGATATTTCTTGACGCCTGATGATTACAAACAGGGATCAACAGTCAAGATCATATATCTGCATGTTCCTGCGGCCCTAATTGCAATCAATGCGTGGTTTATGATGTTGGTCGCCTCGCTTATTTGGTTGATCCGCCGCCATCATGTGAGCGCGCTTGCGGCCAGGGCAGCGGCACCCATTGGCATTGTGATGACGCTGATCACCCTGATCACTGGGGCGCTTTGGGGGCAGCCGATGTGGGGCACATGGTGGGCCTGGGATCCGCGCCTAACCTCATTCCTGATCTTGTTTTTGTTCTACCTTGGGTATGTGGCGCTGTGGGCAGCAATTGATAATCCTGACACAGCGGCTGATCTGACCTCGGTCCTGTGTATGGTTGGGTCCATTTTTGCAGTGATGAGCCGATATGCGGTGTTATTCTGGAACCAAGGATTGCATCAGGGGGCTTCATTGTCACTCGACAAAGAAAAGAATGTGGCAGATGTTTTCTACCAACCCTTATTAATGTCGATCACGGGATTTGTGTTGCTGTTTGTGGCCCTTGTTTTAATAGGAACACGCACAGAAATCCGTATCCGTCGCGCCAGCGCGCTTCTTGCCCGAGAGAGAGGATAAACCATGATGCCAGATTTAGGAAAATACGCCTTTGCGGTTTTGGGATCATATGCGGCGGGTTTGGCCCTGCTTGCGATCCTTGTGATTTGGATGGTTCTGCGCAACACAGCAGCACGCAAACGTTTGGAACAGATTGAGGGCGCGCGTGATGGCCAAAATTAAGCCGCTGATGTTGCTGCCTCCACTGATTTTTGCGGGGCTTGCAGGAGTGTTTTACGTTGGGATGCAGCGCGATAATCCCAATGATTTGCCATCTACCTTTATCGGACAATCCGCGCCCGCAATCACGACGGAAACCTTAGGATCCTTTGAGGGTGTTGGGGCCACGGATTTAAGCGCAGGCGAAGTGAGTTTGGTCAATTTTTGGGCCAGTTGGTGTCCCCCCTGTCGCGCCGAACATCCCGTGTTGTTGGAATTGCAAGAGCAGGGCATAACCATTCATGGCGTAAACATCAAAGATGATCCTGCCCAAGCGATCAAATACATCAATGACGATGGCAACCCATTTGCGGGGATCGCGTTTGATCCACAGGGGCGCACGGCGATTGATTGGGGTGTCACAGCCCCGCCTGAAACCTTTATCGTGGATGGGGACGGCACAATCTTATTTCGCTATGCAGGGCCATTGGTGGGATCAGATTACCTGCAACGGTTTTTGCCAGCCTTGGAACAGGCCCAGGCAAATTAGGACCTGACGCTGGCTTTCGGATAGTCGTGGCCGTTTTGGTCCGTGACATGACAAAGACCGCTGCATAACGCGTAAACCCAATAATCCTGCCCCACCCGGCGGCACCGCCGGGTAGCGCCTGCCTGCCCCTCGGCAGGCGCTTGCACCCTATCAACATTTTGAGCTTCTTGTTTTTTGCTCCGCGCAAGCACATTTTGCAGCGCGACCATTTTGCGCCTACCCAGTCAGGCGCTACCCTTTTCTGACAGGGGATCGGTGGTCAGACAGATGTCTTTGCCATGACAACACTGCATTCAGCCCTACCAAAAATCAGCAGTGCGTATTGCAATAAAAAAAGGCCCGCAAAAAGCGAGCCTTAGTCTTGGGAGAGGTTCACTTAGTAGTGAACAGAAAGGCTATCAATCGGCGTTGTTTTGGGCGGTGCGAACTTGGTTAAGTCGATGCCCTCAACGGCGGCTTTATATTCGTCTACAGACGGTGTGCGCCCAAGGATCGCGGACAACACAACAACAGGGGTTGATGCCAATAGCGATTCACCCGCCTTTTCAGGTGTATCCTCAACCACGCGGCCTTTGAACAGACGCGTTGATGTGGCCAGAACCGTGTCACCCTTGGCCGCCTTTTCCTGGTTGCCCATACATAGGTTACAGCCAGGGCGTTCCAGATAGAGTGTGTTTTCGTATTCTGTACGTGCCGTTGTTTTTGGCGCTGAATCGTCGAATTCAAACCCAGAATACTTTTGCAACACTTCCCAATCGCCTTCTGCCTTCAACTCATCAATGATGTTGTAGGTTGGTGCTGTCACAACAAGTGGTGCGTTGAATTCAACGGACCCTTGCTCTTTTTCGATGTTGCGCAGCATTTGTGCGACGATTTTGATGTCGCCCTTATGCACCATGCAGGACCCGACAAAGCCCAAGTCTACTTTCTTTTCAGAATTGTAGAAGGACACAGGGCGGATGGTGTCGTGGGTATAGCGTTTTGACACATCTGCGTTTGTCACATCGGGGTCAGCGATCATGGGTTCGTTGATCAAATCCAGGTCAACCACAACTTCTGCGGCATATTTTGCACCCGCGTCAGGGGCCAATGCAGGTTTTTCGCCTGATTTGATTTGCGCAATGCGTGCATCTGCGCGGTCCACCAACCCTTGCAACATTTGGGCATCGTTATCCATGCCCTTGTTGATCATGATTTGGATGCGTGATTTTGCGATTTCCAAGGATTCAATCAGGGTTGCATCCTCTGAAATACAGATGGATGCCTTGGCCTTCATCTCGGCTGTCCAGTCGGTGAATGTAAACGCCTGGTCTGCCAACAATGTGCCAATGTGCACTTCGATGATGCGGCCTTGGAATACGTTGTCGCCGAATTGATCCAACATCTGCGCCTGTGTGGCATGCACAACGTCACGGAAATCCATGTGATCGGCCATTTGGCCCTTGAATGTCACTTTCACAGATTCTGGGATTGGCATTGTCGCCTCACCCGTGGCGAGTGCCAAGGCAACTGTGCCTGAATCCGCGCCAAATGCGACACCCTTGGACATACGTGTGTGGCTGTCGCCACCGATGATGATTGCCCAATCATCGACTGTGATGTCATTCAGAACCTTGTGAATAACGTCTGTCATTGGGTGATAGACGTCTTTTGGATCGCGGCCAGTGATCAGACCGAAATCATGCATGAATTTCATCAAACGCGGTGTGTTTGCCTGCGCTTTGATGTCCCAAACTGATGCTGTGTGACAGCCTGACTGATAGGCACCGTCCACCAATGGGGACAGAACCGTTGCTGCCATCGCCTCAAGCTCTTGAGAGGTCATCAAACCAGTTGTGTCCTGTGATCCAACAATGTTCACTTTCACGCGCACGTCTGATCCTGCCAGCAATGGTTTGTCAGTCGCAACACCAACTGAGTTTGCGTTAAAGATTTTTTCAACCGCTGTTAGGCCCTGACCATCACTTTCGATTTCCTTAGATGCGGCAAAGGCAGATTTTAGTGGAATACCAAGGATATCACAGGCAAGGCTTTGCAGCTTTTTACCAAACACAATGGCATAGGATCCGCCCGCCTTCATGAATTCGGTTTTCTGCGGGGTGAAGGATGCGGACATATCGACCAGTTCTTCACCATCTGCGCTGTATAGCTTTTTCTTTTTGGAATTGATCGTCAGAACCGTGCCCGTTTCGACCGAATATTTTTGTTCCAAAATGGGGTTGCCATCGTTGTTCAGGATCGGCTTGCCATCTTCGCCCATCTTTTTGACCCAGTTTTTCAGATCGACACCAATGCCACCTGTTACCCCAACAGTGGTTAGGAAGATGGGGGAAATACCGTTTGTGCCTGCAACAACGGGGGCAATGTTCACAAATGGGACATAGGGGCTTGCTTGTTTGCCGGTCCACAAGGCCACGTTGTTCACACCTGACATACGGGATGATCCGACACCCATGGTGCCTTTTTCCGCGATCAACATCACGCGTTTATCAGGGTGTTGAAGTTTCAGCGCTTCAATCTCTTTTTGCGCTTGTTCAGAGATCATGCATTTGCCATGCAATTCACGGTCAGAGCGAGAGTGCGCCTGATTACCAGGTGAAAGAAGGTCGGTTGAAATATCGCCTTCTGCAGCGATATAAGTGACAACTTTGATTTCTTCTTCCACGTCTGGAAGTTTGGTAAAGAATTCCGCGTCTGAATAGCTTTCTAGGATGTCTTTTGCGACGGCGTTTCCTGCGTTGAACGCCTCTTTCAAACGGTCTGTGTCCGCGTCGTATAGGAACACTTGCGTTTTTAGGACTTCAGCGGCTTGCGCTGCCAAATCCGCATCATCGTCCAGTGCCACGTCCAACAAAACGCGCACAGAAGGGCCGCCCTTCATGTGGGATAACAATTCAAACGCAAACTCGACTGAGATTTCTGCAACCTGCGTCTGGCCCAACACGATTTCCTTTAGGAACTCTGCCTTGACGCCTGCTGCGCTGGTCGTACCTGGAAGGGTGTTGTAGATGAAAAACTTCAAAGATTGCTCACGATGCGCGTGGCCCGTGTCTTTGATTTGAGCGATGATTTCTTCCGTCAATGCGGCGTCATCAATGGGTTTTGGGTTCAAACCTTGCTCTTTGCGTTTTTCAATTTCTTCCAAATATGCAGCGTACAAGCTCATGGGTAACTCAACTTTTCGTATCTGTTTCAGTCCAAATATGACCCTACGTCCAATGGGGTTGGATCGAATCATATCGCATTCTGTATACCTATGTATGCAAAGCCGATTTGAGGTGCAAGAGCTTTGCCATAAAGGTTGCGAACGCAGTGATCTCTTACTGAATTTCGGGATACCAAGCAAACCAAACAGCCGTAAATCACAATAGATGCGACCATAGGCATCACCAGACGTGGCCAAGGTCACAATCAGCACTTTTGCAGGGCTTGTCACAATTGCTCTCAAATGGTTGATTGGAAATTGTGGGGCGAACCCGCTATGTAGTTTTTGAGCAACGAGTTTAGGCGCACCATGATGAATATCCGATCGACAATTTTGGGTCTTATCACATTGTTGATGCTGTCCGTCGGGCAGGCACAGGCAGAGCGTGCCTTGGCCGTGGTCGAATTATTCACGTCCCAAGGGTGTTCATCCTGCCCGCCCGCAGATCACGTTTTGGGTGAATTGGCCCAAGAGCGGGATATCATCGCGCTTTCCTATCATGTGGATTATTGGGACTATATGGGGTGGAAAGATATCTTTGGCAGCCCCGAAAATTCACAGCGTCAGCGCGTTTATGCGCACCGTATGAAGAAAAAGAACGTCTATACCCCGCAAATGGTCGTCAACGGCAAGGCGGATGTTGTCGGGTCGCGCCCGATGGATGTGGCCAAGGCCGTGATGAATGCGAAAAAACGCACGATGCCTGTCTCTGTTAAAATCACACCTGTGGCGCAGGGGTTGTTGGTTTCGGCGGCGTCAAATGGACTGCAAAATGGGACATATGATTTGATCGCGGTGGCGATCACGCCCAACGCAGAGGTGCAAATCAAACGCGGCGAAAACCGTGGCAAAACCATTCGCTATGTGAACGTGGTAAGGGATTTCAAACCGATTGGACAGTTGTCAAATGGACAGGCCCGCCTAACGCTACCTGCGGTTGATGGGGCCAAATTGGCGGTTTTTGTTCAGGCGCAGGGGCAGGGGCCAATTGTTGGTGCGGCGCTTCAGGATTAATTGTCGTCCAGATCAACAAAACTGATTTCATCTGCTGAAATCTGTCCCTGAGTACCAGATACAAGCGCGGTAACGGCCGGTTCACCTTCTTTGGTTTTGACGGCACCGCGCTCTTCGATTTCCTCGCGGGTGGTTTTAGCCATGCGTCGGGATAATCCGCTTGGGATGAATTCGCTGACCTCTTCCATGCCATTTCCGTTTGCATGACAAAGCGCAATGATCATATCGGTTTGGGTCACGGTTTTCACGGCCGTTTCCACATCAACCGCTGCAATGCGTGTTGGAATATCTTCAAAGGTAAAGACACCCGCAAGCACACGTTCGGCCAATTCAGGATCGGTTTCGCGCAGGCCATTCATGACCTCATCACGCAGATCATCAGATGCGGCCGTTAGAATTGCGGCAATGCGATCTTCGGGCAGGGTGGCAAAGGCACGTTCGGGTTTATTGTCCAGCTGTGCCATCAAGCTTTGACCAATGCGATCAACCGCCTGTGGCGTCACCCCCGCAGTTTGTGAGATGGCAAAGCTGATTTTGCGGGCGCGGGGCCCCGGCATTTCGCCAAGCAATGCGGCGGCCTTGGTGACATCCAGTTTTGACAGGACCACTGCGGCAATTTCCGTTGTTTCCGCGTCCAATAGTTTCAGCAACTCTTTTTCATCTAACTGTTTGATGCGGCCCCAGGGATCTTCGAATAAACGCACCACTGCATCCTGACGCAGACGCCGCGCAGTGTCATTTGTGATTTTCCCCTCAAGCAGGCGTAGCGCCGATCCCAGTCCCCCTTGGGCTGTCAATCCAATGCTGTCCAATTCATGGGCAAATTCTTCGATCACCTCGGCAAGGGTTGCGCGATCAATCAGGCGCAAATCGGCAATTTCACGGGTCAAATCCGCCTGCAAAGATGTGGGAAGTGCTGCCAGATCAATTTCGGCCCCTTCTTGCATCAGAAAACGGACAACAATGGCCGCTTTGGTGCGAGCGCTCATGTCTTGGGTCAAGGGGGCGGGGACGGGATCAAGAATGTCGATGTCTTGGGGCATGGAACCTCGGGGCACTGTTATGCCCCAAGGCTTAGATCGTAGCAGTTAAGGAATGCTTTCCCAAACTGGATTATTCGCCGAAAACACGCGCGAAAATCGTGTCCACGTGTTTTGTGTGATAGCCTAGGTCAAATTTCTCTTCGATTTCCTCGACAGAAAGCGCCGCTGTCACGTCCGCGTCGCCCAAAAGTTCGGTTTTGAAATCTTTGCCTTCTTCCCAGACTTTCATCGCGTTACGTTGTACCAAACGATAGGCGTCTTCGCGACTAACGCCCGCTTGGGTCAGGGCCAAAAGAACGCGCTGTGACATGACAAGGCCACGGAATTTGTTCATGTTGGCCAACATATTATCTGGATAGATCACCAATTTATCAACGACGCTGGTCAGACGAGATAGGGCAAAATCCAGTGTCACGGTCGCATCTGGGCCAATGTTGCGTTCCACAGAACTGTGCGAAATATCGCGTTCATGCCAAAGCGCCACGTTTTCCATTGCAGGCACCACAGCCATACGCACAAGACGCGCCAAACCTGTTAAGTTTTCTGTCAAAACAGGGTTGCGTTTGTGCGGCATCGCGGAAGACCCCTTTTGACCCTTAGAGAAGAACTCTTCGGCCTCTAACACCTCGGTGCGCTGCATGTGGCGCACTTCGGTTGCGATGTTTTCAATCGAACTTGCCACAACGCCAAGGGCCGCAAAAAACGCCGCATGACGATCACGTGGAATGACTTGGGTGCTAATCGGTTCCGGCTCTAGGCCCAATTTTGCACAGACATGTTCCTCAACCCGTGGATCAATGTTGGCAAATGTGCCAACTGCGCCGGAAATTGCGCCTGTTGCGATTTCGGCACGTGCGGTTTCCAAACGGCGTTTGTTGCGATCCATTTCCGCATAAAACCGCGCAAACGTTAGGCCCATTGTTGTGGGTTCTGCATGAATGCCATGGCTGCGCCCGATGCGCACGGTCATTTTATGTTCCTGCGCTCGGCGTTTCAGTGCCGTCAAAAGTTGCTCCATATCAGCGAGCAGAATGTCAGCCGCACGCACAAGTTGGATGTTAAAACAGGTGTCCAAAACATCCGAACTGGTCATGCCCTGATGCACAAATCGCGCCTCTTCTGAACCGACATGTTCTGCAAGGTGGGTCAAAAACGCGATCACGTCGTGTTTTGTGACGGCTTCAATCTCATCAATACGGGCCACATCAAATTCAACGTCTTTTGCTTTCCAAACCGCATCTGCGTTTTCGCGCGGGATCACACCAAGATCAGCCATCGCATCGCAGGCATGGGCTTCAATCTCGTACCAAATGCGGAATTTTGATTCTGGTGACCAGATTTGTACCATGTTAGGACGCGAATAACGGGGGATCATGAGATTACCTTTCGTAACGTGTGGGTTGGCCCCCTTTACCTCTGATTGTAAAATTGGGCAAGTCGATGCAACATTCTGCGTCAATTCACCCATTGCGTTGATTTTCCATCATTTTGCGGATTAACCCTAGGTATTATTTCTGAGGCCCAAAAAGATATATGGCCAAAATAAACTGGTCCAAAGTAGTGAATTACCGCGCCCGTGAAATTCAAATCCGTATGCCAGGATGCCCCACGCATTACACAAATGTGCAGCGGGCCATGGATACCCTGAAAAACCCTGCGTTCTGGATGTTTGTGGTTGCGGTGGTTTTGATCAATACCTTCATCAGTCCCAGAAATTTGGATAATTGGGGTGGTTTTATCCGTGTCACGGGTATCGTCAGCGTTGCTGCGGTTATGTATGTGTCGTGTCATGTGGGGTTATTGTACCTGCATGCACGCCTCTTTTCGGAAAAACGCACGGTCGTTTATTATCCGCTGTTCTGGATATTTTTAATTGTTCTTGTCGTTGTTTCATTCGTTGTTTGGATGGCCCCGATTTTAGAACCCTATGATGTTCCAAACTTTAATATTGTTCATGAAATGTATCCGGTGGTTTTGACCCGCTTGATGATCTTCGAATGGCTATTTTATTGCTTTTTTCTGCCGATCATCGAAAAACGCGGCGCAACACAGGGTATCGAAACCGTGGTTTTGGGGGAGCACACGCTTAAGGTTTTGGATATTCTTTATGTTCAGGTGATGGAACACCATGTGTGCATTTACAAGAAAGAGGGCGAGTTGGTAGAGCGATCCCGTTTTCGCGATCTGATGCAAATTCTAAATGATATTGACGGCGTGCAACCGCATCGGTCCTAGTGGGTGCCCACCCATGCGATCCTGCATCTGGAAGGGGATGCAGATCGTTTAAACATCGTCTTAACCAGTGGTGATAAAATCGCCGTGGCGCGCACGCGCCGCAGCGAGATTGAAGATTGGGCCAAGGAAAAGACCTTGCTGATCCGTGCTTTGGATTAGGCCTGTCCCATTAAAACGGGATCGAACGGATATTTCGTTAGGTTTTCGTATCCATCCTCGGTGATCAACACCTGATCTTCCAGTTTGATGGAAAAATCTCCGCCCTCTGGACTGACCAATGCCTCAACACACAACACCATGCCTGCCTCAAGCGGGTAATCATAGGCGCCTTCGACAAAGTTGCTGGGATAGGCGATCAGTGGCCATTCATCACACAGACCAACACCATGCATCATGCATCCATATTTCTGTTTTTGAAAATGATCGTCCAGTTTGTGACCGTTAAAGGTCAAATCGCGCATATGAACGCCAGGTTTCAACATTTCCATATTGGTCATGATGTGTTCATGGGCGTGTTGCATCGCATAAATCATATCGGGGCGGGGGGCCTGATCGCCAACCCACCACGTGCGGCTGATGTCCACGCAAATGCCATAGGATCCAACCAAATCCGTATCAAAGGCAACGATTTCATTGTTCTGCACAATGCGCGGACCGCATTCCTGAAACCAGGGGTTTGTACGTGGACCCGAGGCCAGAAGCCGTGTTTCAATCCATTCACCGCCGCGTTTGATATTTTCGGCGTGCAGCACCGCCCAAACGGCGTCTTCACTCATGTTGCCCAATGGGACTTCACGGCGCGTGATCCGCTCCATCTCGGCCACGGCGTTTTCACACGCAACAGAGGCACAGCGCATCGCCAAAATTTCATCTGGTCCTTTGATGGAACGCGATTTTTCGGTGACTTCTTCACCTTCCATAATTTCAAACCCCTGTGCCTCTAACGCGCGCAGGCCGTGCAGCATGATTTTATCAACCGCAAGCCGTTTGTTGCCGCCTGCATGTTCTTCCATCAATGCGCGCACTTCGTTTGAAAACACATCTGCGGCCACGTCTACTTTGTCGCCACGATCAAAGTAAAACAAATCCGCGCCCGACCGTTGTTCGCGCACCAGTGGATTGAATTCCGACAGGAAGGGAGAGTTTTTGTAATCCCAAATCACCATATACCCATCCGCACACAGTAAAACCGCACGAAACGGGTTATGTGTATTCCACAACTGCATATTCGTGCTGTCGGTGGCATAGCGAATGTTCAGTGGATCAAACATCAATAATCCACCATATCCACGATCAACGATATGCTGTGTTAGACGTTTCCAACGATATGCGCGCATCCGTTCCAGATTGGGCGGCTGTAACCCCGCATCCTCCCACTCGCGAAAGGCCAACTGGGTTGGGCCAATTTCAACGCGGTCGTTATCATTGGGGGACCCATCATCCAGCGTGGCACCGCGGGTTGGATCAATCTTACGGTAATCGCGGAAGTGATCGTTCATTGCAAAACTCCGAATAGGTCTTTTGTTATGGTGAAGCCAACAAAGTGTGCAGAACCGTCAAAAACCGACGAAATTTTTGTCGCGAATATGACTCAATTTTCATGCGCTACACTTGATGAGTTGCAGAACGCGTTTGATCGGGTCATGCTCAGAAGTGACCTGATGAATTCAAAGCATATGATCATGATTTTACAAAAATCCATCCCCTTTGACGCCTCATCCGAAAAACCACTTCCCGGGATATCACCATTGGACCCGGATCAATGGTTGATGATAGATGATTCCTATGGTGCGCAGATGTTGCTGCGTCAGGAATTGATCACAACCAAACGTGACCAGGTGATCGCAATTGACCCCGCGGCGCTGCCTGCCGCACGGGAACTATTGTGGCAGGTGGTGGATTATTTTACCCGCACATGCGCGATGCAGTATGTGGATGGCGTGATACAAACCCCTGATGGGCGACGCGTTCCTGTGGATTATGACGACCCGATGGGATGCATGGGGCAAATTGCGCAAAATGATTTTGCGATTATGGAACAAAGGGGGGAGGAACATGTCCTGACGGCGGCTGTGTTGTGTTTTCCGGCCAGTTGGCTTTTGGCGGAAAAATTTATGCGGGGTTTGGTTGGCATTCATGATCCTGTTGATCCCTATGACGATCAAATCGCAAAACGCGTTCAGCGCCTGTTTGATGGCATTCAGGTGGATCGCCCACTGTGGCGGTTTAATGCATTGCGCTATGCAGATCCCGCTCTGTTTCAACCGCGAAGCATGTATGCCCGCCGCCCAGGTGAGAAACGCCATACCGCGCGCTACCTACGCAGCGAGCGTCAAACCTTGATCCGCCTGCCCAAAACCGGCGCTGTGGTGTTTGGCATTCATACATTTGTGGTGGATACTGAGGCCTGAGCGAGAGGCGAAAGCCCGCTTGGTTCAACTTTGCGGTGCATGTCCATTTGCATTTACACTATTGCACCGTGAAATCCCTGTGGGCTACGCGATCTCTTGGTGATCGGAGAGATGGGATAAAAGGAAGAAACGCATTTTATGCGGGGCAGTCCCGGTGGCGTATGGGGTTACACCCGCGACGTCAGACACATTAAAGCATATATTGATTGAAACAAGCCACAATGAAACGGCGCAGAAACGGCATGCGGTGGATGTGGAGGGCTGCATTATGACGACCTATTGCTGGGTGCGTCAGAAATCAGGGGAGTTTCAACTTTTGGTTGTACTTTCAATTTGACATTACAGGGGCCGAATTGCCCTGTAACCGTGGAGCGCAATTCGTGGCGATGCCCGGGCCAACGGGGTCACAGGATACGGCGTTTGTCTATTTTCAGATGCGCAGGCCCTTTGAAGCGCGCTTTGAAAAATCAAACCTACGCGGAAAAGAGGAAGGGTCCATCCCATCCCCACGCAATGATGGCACAATGCATTCCTATGAAACTTCGGTCAGTTTTTTCTATATGCATTACGGACAGGAACTGATTGCAAAGGCTGATCGTTTTACACGTCCCTTTGAAGACTATCGCGCAGAACACTGTTTGTTGCTGGGGTAGGGGCGTTGGACTTGTTTCCAATGGGCAAACCCGACCTGGTTGCTGACAAACACCGAGTCGTTTCCATAAAAAAGCGCCCCGCAAAATGCAGGGCGTTTTCTATGTCGACAAGACTGCGAATTAGCAGCTGTAGTACATACCATATTCCACAGGGTGTGGTGTGTGTTCGTATGTTTCGATCTCTTCCATTTTCAGGTCGATGTAACCGTCGATTTGATCTTTGGTGAATACGCCACCTGCTGTCAAATACTCGTGATCTGCCTGAAGGGCTTCCATCGCTTCGCGCAATGAACCACATACTGTTGGGATTTCTGCCAACTCTTCCGCAGGAAGATCGTATAGGTTTTTGTCCATTGCTTCGCCAGGATGGATTTTGTTTTTGATGCCGTCTAGGCCAGCCATCAAAAGTGCCGCGAAACATAGATATGGGTTCGCAGAGGGATCAGGGAAACGGGCTTCTACGCGTTTTGCTTTTGGTGACTCTGTCCATGGGATACGAACACAGCCTGAGCGATTACGTGCAGAATAGGCACACATCACTGGTGCTTCGAACCCTGGGATCAAACGCTTGTAAGAGTTTGTTGATGGGTTTGTGAAGGCGTTTAGTGATTTCGCGTGCTTTAGGATACCACCGATGAAGTAAAGTGCTTCGTCAGATAGATCCGCGTATTTGTCGCCTGCAAACAATGGCTTGCCATCTTTCCAGATAGACATGTTTACGTGCATCCCTGTGCCGTTGTCGCCTGCGATTGGCTTTGGCATGAATGTCGCTGATTTGCCGTAGGCTTGTGCAACATTGTGGATCACGTATTTGTATTTCTGCAGCTCGTCCGCTTGTTTTGTTAGGCTGTCAAAGATCAGACCCAATTCGTGCTGACAGGACGCCACTTCGTGGTGGTGCTTGTCAACTTTCATGCCCAAACGCTTCATTGTTGATAGCATTTCTGAACGGATGTCTTGGCCGTCGTCCACTGGGTTTACGGGGAAATAGCCGCCTTTAACACCCGGACGGTGGCCTGTATTGCCCATTTCATATTCTGTGTCCGAATTCCATGCCGCGTCAATTGCGTCAACTTCGAATGAAACTTTGTTCATAGAGTTTTGGAAGCGCACATCGTCAAATAGGAAGAATTCTGCTTCTGGGCCCATGAATGCCGCGTCACCAATGCCTGATGATTTTAGGTATGCTTCTGCCTTTTGTGCTGTGCCGCGTGGGTCACGCTCGTAGGCTTCGCCTGTGTCTGGTTCAACAACTGAACAATGCACACAGATTGTTTTTTCCGCATAGAATGGATCGACGTAGGCACTTGCTGTGTCGATGATCAATTTCATGTCTGACGCTTCGATTGATTTCCAACCTGCGATAGATGATCCGTCAAACATAAAGCCTTCTTCGATGAAGTCTTCGTCAACCTGATCTGACATCACTGTTACGTGCTGAAGTTTGCCGCGAGGGTCAGTAAAGCGGATATCCACATATTCCGCGCCTTCGTCAGCGATCATTGCGAGCAAGTCTTTTGCGCTCATGGTTTTGTTCCTCTCTATCGTGAAACTGTTAAATTAAAGGGCGTCCGAACCGCTTTCACCGGTGCGGATGCGAATGGCTTGTTCAACAGGGCTGACAAAAATTTTGCCGTCCCCAATTTTCTCTGTCTTTGCTGCGTCTACGATGGCTTCGATGGCCGCGTCAACTTGATCATCGTCTAAAACGACTTCGATTTTCACTTTTGGTAGAAAATCGACGACATATTCGGCGCCACGGTACAATTCTGTATGGCCCTTTTGACGACCAAAGCCTTTGACCTCGATCACAGACAAACCTTGAACACCAACGTCCTGAAGGGCTTCTTTTACCTCATCCAGTTTAAACGGCTTAATAATGGCCTCAATCTTTTTCATTGTTGGTCTCCTCATTCATTCCTGAATGGGGTAGATCATATGGGATGTTCTGCGCATAGTGATTGGGGTGTTTCGGCTCAAAATGATGGCAAAATCCATCGTCAGATGGTAAATTTTGTGCAGGGTGATTAATTTTTAAGCAAAATGAAAACAGCCGAAAATTGATTTGCCCAAAAAACGCAGAACATAAGATGCATTCTGGCCTTAAAAATGATCGGTTTTCACGCGAGACGTTAACAAGTGTTAAGAATCGATGTGGTGTGTTGATATGATGTCCAGAGTAATGAGTAGGTTTTTTGCTCATCTTTACGGTGTGTGTTTATCGTTCATTTTGTGGTGACGGTGTTAATTGCCTCGCTCGCGCTTGCGGAAGAGCCGTAATTATTCCGTCCAGATTTGAACCAGACCCATGCAGGGCAGGGCATTGAAATTTAAGCTGTGAAAAAAAATTCACTTTCGTGCGTTTTTGCTCTCGACATTCTGAAATAAACTTTGCTAATCACCCCCCACACGACGAGGTCGTGACAGTGCGGGTGTGGCGAAATTGGTAGACGCACCAGATTTAGGTTCTGGCGCCGCGAGGCGTGGGGGTTCAAGTCCCTCCACCCGCACCACT
>JAFMKS010000091.1 GCA_017852835.1 Paracoccaceae bacterium | reverse complement strand
TGCCTGCATTTCGGGGGCTGTATTCAGATCGACGGTGTCGATGCGTTTTAACCGTTCTGTTGGATATTGCCCCATATGCACGGGGCGATTTTTGTCTGAAAACAGCTTCATTGTGATGAATTATCCCTTTAGTTCCATCATATCCGTCATGCCCATGGCGCTCATCCCGCCATCAATCGTAATGTCCTGCCCCTTTATCCACGCACTTTGCGAAGAGGCGAGATACAAAATCACATCGGCGATTTCCGATGGATGCCCAGGGCGCCCCGCCCGGGCGATGTTTTTGGCAACCTTTGGGCCAAAGGCCTTGGTGAAATCATCCAATATACCTGTGCTAACGGCGGCGGGGCTGACGCAATTGACACGAATGCCTTGGGCCAAAAACGCCTCTGTCGTGGCGATGGTTTCAACGATCACTGCCTCTTTGGACAGGTTATAGGCGCGTGTGTCATCAATATTATGCGATTGGATAAATGCATCAATGTCCCCCCATGAACAGGCACGTAGCGCCTTAACCTGCGCCACATTATCCCGCCAAAATGCCCCCGCACGCGAGGCCGTGTGCACAATCGCACCGCCCGCGTTTAAACGGGACGCCATGGCCTGTGTCATGTCGCGCAGACCAAGGTAGTTCACTTCTAAAACCTTGCAGCCCAATCCCTCTCTTGGTGGCAGGCCAGCGTTATTGATCAGCGCATCAAATGTTCCTTGCGTCGCATTTACAGCATCTGCAATGGCCGCTGGATCAGACAAATCAACTTGAACATACTGATCCACCGCAACAGACGGTTGGGTGACGTCAAAGGCTATCACCTCATGCCCCTGCTCTTTCGCTTTGCGGGCAACCTCTGCGCCGATACCCGTGGCTGCCCCAGTTAATGCAAGTCTCATCCTAAAAATCCTTAAAATCTGCGCTGCCGCATCCCCGACACGGCAGCGCATTTGTTATTATTTCAAAACACCAACTTCGCGATAATAACGCGCCGCACCTGGGTGCAGTTCAGCCAAACCACGTTTTGACGCCGCGAATTCAAGGTTCAGTGCTTTGGCCCATGGTGCTTCGGAAGTGACCTGATCAATGTTGTCCCAGAACGCTTTGGTTACCTGATAAACAGTATCCTCATCCATATCCGCGCGCACAGCGATCCCAACGGCGGTATCAAAGCTTATGACAGGGCCATCATTTTTCTGACCTTCATATACGCCTGCGGGAACTTCGGCATAATAGCGGAATTTGCCAAGGAATTTGTCGACCGCTTCGCCCGTGTGATCCTCGGGTGCGATGAAACGCACATCTTCGGTTTCAGTAAACTGAATGAATTGACCACATGGATCCAAGCAGCCGTTCACATAGACATCAATTTTCCCGTCAAGGAACGCCTGATATCCTGTTTGCCAGTTTGCTTTGATCGCTTCATAGTCTTCACCTGCAACCAGTCCAGTTGTGGATGCAACCCAACCTTTGGCCGCGTTGAATGCACCGCCCCCCTGCGGCCCAAGGAAAACAGAGGCGCCTTCGATATCATCCAGTGTTTGAATGTCGCTATCTGCACGCACGGCAAAGTGATAGGCTCCATATGGATACCACATTAACAGATTAACGTTTTTCGCCAATTCAGGGGCGTCGGCCTGTTTTGCATACATCGCCTTACCACCTGACATTAGGTTGTAAACCACGGGTGATGTCATCGACATGTCCAAATTGCTACGGCCCACTTCCATCATGTGCAGGGTTGCGGCACCCCCTGCTGCGACCTCAATCTCGATCCCATCGACATTTTTGGTGACGATGTTTGCGAATGTCGCCATGGAAATCGCCGCCCCCAAACTAGGTGCGATGGTTGCCATTTTCAATGTTTCGGCCTGTGCAGGTACCGAAAGGGCCAGTGTTGCCGCAAGGGCCAGTCCAAGTTTTTGCATGATTTTCTCCCTGTTATGCAATTTCATGTTTTGTATGTGGGTCATCAATCTGACGACGATGCCATAGGATCATCATCACCCCCGCACCAAATGCGGGGATGGCAATGGTCAAATTTGGCAAGAGCATAAGTACAGCCAAAATTCCGCGGAGGATCCGCGCAACCCCGCCAATTCGATGTTTTTCATAACCACTGATTGCGGATGCAAGAAGCCAAAGCGCCGTGCCAAGGGCCAACGTGATCCATACGAAATCCCCCCATCCGACAGTGGCAATATCAATCATCGCACGCGATGACACGGTTTCACCGCCAAACCATTCAAACAGAATTTGAAGTTTGTACAGCAAGGCCGGGTGATAGACGAAAACAAATGGAATTATGAACCCTGCTAAGGACAGGCGCGCAGCCTGAAATGCAGTATCGATTGGATTTGCTCCTGCAATCGGCGCTGCGGCAAATGCCGCCAATGCCACAGGCGGTGTGACGGTCGAAATCACCGCAAAGAACACCACAAACAAATGAAGTGTCAGCGGCGCGATGCCAACCATGTCGATCCCCGAGCTAAGCGCGATTACGATGATGAAATAAGTGGCCCCAGGGGGCAGCCCCATCCCTAAAACAATCGAGCCAAGCGCCACAACAATCAGCGTCACAAACAACGGACCGTTGGCAAGTTGGGATAACAACAGCGATAAACGGCCAGAGAACCCCGATATTTCGATCAACCCTACAATCAAACCAATCGCGGCAACGATCACGACGATGGATGCGGCCATACGCCCGCCGTCAACCAAACTTTGAAAAACGCGGCGGGGTGAACGATATGCAGGGAATAGGATCAGCGCCATTATGATCGCAGAAAGAAATCCGTAAAACCCTGCTTTTGGCACCGAGGGTTGCGCAAAGAGATGATAACTTAGAACGCCAAGCGGGATGATAAACACCAAACATTGACGTTTTTCGATGGATGTCAGGGGCACGCGGGCCTCTTTGGGTAAGGGACCAATGCCCTGACGACGTGCCTCAAAGTAAACAGTTAGGAATGTTCCGACATAGTAGAAAATCGCAGGCATGATTGCCGCCACAACGATGTAGCGATATTCCAACCCGATTTGACCCGCGACGAAGAATGCCACAACCCCCATGACAGGTGGCATGATTTGGCCCCCTGTTGAGGCGGCGGCCTCTACACCCGCTGCGAATGCGGGGCGAAATCCCGATTTCTTAATCACGGGAATGGTCATGACGCCCGTTGAGACAACATTGGAAATGGCCGCGCCGGACAGGGTTCCAAACAGCGCGGATGAGGCCACCGCCGCATGCGCCGCCCCACCCGTAAAGCGCCCTGTTAACAGGTTTGCGATCTTCATCAAAACGTCCCCCGCGCCAGAGGCCATCAATACGGCACCGAAAATGATAAAGATTAGGACATTACCCGAAACAACCTGTAACGGTTGTCCAAATAATCCCCCCGTTTGAGCCCAGAAATTCAGCACCATGGCCCGCATGGATTGCGCCAATGTGCTGTCCGATCCTGCAAAAATTCCTGTCCATTCAGGAAGCCACCCGCGCACAAAGAAATACACAATCCAAAAGAGGCAGAAAAATATGATGAAACTGCCGAATTGTTTCCACGTAAGGTAAAGCGTCAGCGCCACAGCCAAGGGAAAAACCCAAAAATCAATTGGACCCGCTGAAGGAAGCGCACCTGCGTCCACCGCAAATAGTTTTCCAATCCACGCTGAAAACACGGCGATGGTCAGGGCCAGCCCCACCCAACGCAACCATGAGGCTGCCCGCACATTCAGGAAAGAAATCGCAAAGGATAGGATCAGCGGCAGGCCCAGAATAATACCCGTGGGCAATAAAAAGCTGCGTTCAAGCGCGCGATGGAACGCGCCAAGCCAATGTTCTTTGAACAACATGCGTTGTTCGCGGCGCGAGAGGTATTCGAAATCTGTAGTGGTGGCCTCGATAAACCAACGCACGAATTCATTTAAAGGGCCAGAGGCCGCAAAAATCAAGATCACGAATGTAAAGGAAAACGCCAATAAATCAGCAATTTTTGCGTCATACTTCATGTTTCTGATCCTTCAGATATGCGTGACAACAGCTGTTTTGCCTCCCACAAATACGTATTGCGTGCTGTAGCGTTGATTTCGGTTTCAGAAAGGGTCGTTAACAATTCTGCTTTTTGCGCTTCGGCGGGTTGATCAAGGGCAATCAAATGATCACAGATCTCTAATTTCCATTGAGGATCATCGTCATTTTTCAACACATCCCACAAACCTTCAATTCCACCAGCAAGAGCGGCGATTTTTTCCGCGCGGGACCGAGATGACAAGCCCCCCAAATGTGTAGGATTACCGTCATACCACCCCAGTGTTCCAACCGCATAGGCACGCGCTGACCATGACAGTTTGCCGTAAAACTCGCCCAACCACGGTTTATCGACCAGATGCTCGGGTAATGAAATGGTGGCAGCGATGTCATCCATCGACTGTCCTGCATTCATGCCTGCCGCCGTGTGTGAAACCACATGCATTATCGCGTCGCGGGTTGTTGTCACAACCTCTTGCACCTGCTCTGCGCCGAATACGGGGTTTGTATGTCCAGGCGCCATTACCTCTGCCTCAAGACCCGCGATCAAGTCCAAACTATTGGCCCATGCGATGAAATCACGATAGGCTGTGCCGCGAATGGCATAAAGGTTGGGGAATGAATAATACCAATTGTCCCCCGGGAACAAAATCCGTTGTTCAGGTAACCAGACCATCAAGTGATCGGCCGTTTCGCCGGGCGCAAAAATAAGGCGTGCAAGAACCCCATCCAGATCAATATCGCGCTCCGCCTCAATAAACTGCGTGGGCGGCAGAAACCCAGCCCCCAATCCCTGCATCGGGCGATCCCCCGGCCCACAGCCAAGCGAGACACGTTCGTCTCCACTCAGCCCAATGCCAAATTGCGCTTGTGTGCGACGTCCCAATGCCATGTTTGGTGCGGGTATGATGTCAGACACGGCCACAAGATCGGATTTGAACCCGTAATGGGCCAAGATGGGTATATCCTTTCCTTGTGCAAACACCGTTGCGCCAGAAATATGATCGCGATGCGAATGGGTATATATGATCCGCGCAATTGGTTTGTCCGACAGTTTTTGAAACTCGGCCAGTATATTTTCGGCGGCCTTGGTGCTTTCGCTGGTGTCGATGATTGTGATGCTGCTGTCACCTTCGATCATATGAACATTGGAAGCGGCATAACCCACCGCTGTGTAAATGCCGTCACTCAAACGCGTGATTGATTTTTCAAACTGCGCACGATGCGCCAATAGATCAGGGTTTGCCATCAGTCTTCTGCAATCTTTTGTGAAACGAGTCCGCGATAATGCATGGTCAACTCTTCATCGACTTCGCTGCCATCATAAAGGAACGGTAAAATGCCCTTTCGCAAGGATTTGCCACGCATGTTTTTGATGTCTTGTTCTGATTTTGTAACGCGCTGTGCG
>JAFMKS010000026.1:6355-29940 GCA_017852835.1 Paracoccaceae bacterium | reverse complement strand
GAATTCGAAGCAGCGCGTCAGGCATTAACCGAAGAATGGGATATCCCCGCGGCCTTTATCGGGTGTGGTGGGTCCATCCCAATTGCGGGATATTTCCAAGAGATCACGGGACGCGACCCTCTGTTAATCGGATTTGGTAAAGATGACGATCAACTGCACAGCCCGAACGAAAAATACGACATGGAAAGTTTCCACAAAGGCATCCGCAGCTGGGCTCGCATTTTGGACAAACTAGCAGGCTAGGGCGCCCTCTACCGATCATAGGCCGCGCGGTCGCTTCGCGCGTGCCTAACCGTGGATAAATCGAGGGTAATTAACTATCTTTATCGGGCAATTCAAATAAATCTTGCACCGATACGTCCAAAACCTTGGCCAAGGTCAGCGCCAAAATGGTCGAAGGGACAAAGACGTTGTTTTCGATCGTGTTGATGGTTTTACGCGATACATTTGCCAATTTTGCCAGATCCGCTTGGGTCAGGCCTTTGGCTTTTCTAATTTCGGTGACGTGGACGATCAGTTTCATTCGCGCCCCATCGCATCATAATAGGTAAACAGCAACAGATAGGCTGCACCCGCAAGCGTCCCCATCGCCGCAAATGCCGTGGGCAGGGCAACCGTGCCCGTTGCCATGAAGATCCCAAATATTGGGAGGAAAATCATTGCAATCCAAAACGCATGCGCCTGGGCGCGGCGTTTGTCCATGATGTAACCTTCAACAAATGCCTGTTTTGCATTCTTGCGCCCCACAGCTGCCAGGGCAAAGATCAGTGCTGCACTGATAATTCCCAGAATGCCGGGGATCCAAAACGGAAAGGGATCAGGGCGCACCTGCAAGAGTGCCAGCGCCGCACAGGCAAGGCAGGTCAATCCCGTAATCGCAAACATAATACGACGAAATGAAGAAAGTGAGTCTGAGGTAAGCATAATAAAATCCCTTGTTTTAGTAACCTATGGGTTACATATAGGGTATGCAGTAATGTAACGTCAAGGTTACTTTTTGAAAAAAGTTGATTCGGACCCAAGATTGGCGCGATAGTGCGTTAAAATTAAAAAAACGGCAGGTGATCAATGTTCAACGGATTTAAAGCGCAGGATGTAGAGTTGCCCACGGGGCGCATTCATTACCGCATGGGCGGGGCAGGGGATGCCGTGTTGTTATTGCATGGATTTCCGCAAACACATGCGATGTGGGGTTATATCGCGCCAATACTGGCGCAGGGGTATCGCGTGATTTGCCCTGATTTGCGCGGCTATGGGGCCTCGCATAAACCTGCGGACGTGGGGGATTATTCGTTTCGGGAAATGGCGCGGGATCCGATTGCCTTGATGGATCATCTTGGGATTGATCGGTTTCATGTTGTGGGACACGATCGGGGTGGGCGCACCGCGCATCGCATGGCGCTGGATATCCCCGATCGGATCAAAAGCATCACTGTCATGGATATTGTCCCAACGCATCTGTTATTGGCGGATTTAACCGCGGATGTGGCGCGTGCCTATTACCATTGGTTTTTTCTGGCCCAACCCGCGCCACTGCCTGAAACAATGATTGGCGCTGATCCAGTTGCCTATTACAAATCCTGTCTGATGGGGTGGGGTGCCGCGAATGAGGATCAGTTTGATCGCGCACAAATACAAGCCTATGAAACCGCATGGCGTGATCCCGACTGTATCCGTGGGATGTGCAACGATTATCGTGCGGCCCTTACCCATGATTTTGAATTGGATGCAGGGGATTTGCACCGTCGCCTTAGCATGCCTGCCTGTGTGATGTGGGGACGTGATGGGATTATGGAACGTGCGTTTGACGTGCCGGCCACATGGGCCGATCGGTTTTCAAATATCACGGCCCATGGCATGCGCGGTGGGCATTTTTTCCCCGATGAACATCCAGAAGAGACGGCGCAGACTTTGAATAGTTTCTTGCAAACTGTGTCTGATTAGCCGTGTATTATCCGCGCAGTTTACGCATGCCCCATGCAACGGCCCAACAGATCAGGTAAAACACCAATGCCGTGACAATCGTTGTCCCGTAGAAATTCATGCGACCGCCCATATCCATATCGTTCAGGAATGGATAGGTCAGGCCCGATGTCACGCTGCCCACGGGGGTGGCGTTGAATGGCCCCACAAACCCCTCTGTCCACACCACAAAGGCTACGCAGAGCGCCACTGTCACGCCCATGCCCCGCAGCATTTGATCAAAGGCACGGGAAATAAACAGCGCCTCGAACAAAATAATCGCAGGTCCGATCAGGTGTAGGTAATATTCCTGAAACCACACAGGCGTGTTGTCCCCATTCACCAATGCAGGATCAATGAAGTATAGGCGCCAGTATAAAAACACCACCATGATGTTCAAAACAGCCGTGGCCGAAATGAAGGCTGGATAGGTGTCGGCGCGTCCGTTCCGTCGTGCGACAAACAACAGATAATGCGCCACCATCGCAGCCGTCAGACCCCAGATCGTGAGAAAGCGAAACTGAATGCCCCATGCGCTGTAATCATGTGTTGTGAACTGATAAATAAAATATCCAACCGCGAGTATAAGCGCAGCCTGAGAGTACCGCAGTGCGGTCATGATGTTGTCCCCGTCTATCCCTATTAATCTTGACGCTTGGCCGCGACCAGTGATGTCATTGTTTCTAAGGAAACTGCACCACGCACCAACTCGTCGTCAAATACAAATGTTGGTGTGCCGTTGATTTGTAGCCGCGCCGCCAATAAGCGTGTTTCTGCGATCTCTTTCATCACGCTTTCTTGGTTCATTTGATCCAAAACCGCCTGATCATCATGGCCCAAGATGGTTGCCAAACGGCGCAGGGTTTTTTCGTTGATGTCCCCGTTAAAGGTCAGCAATGTATCATGCGTCGCCTTATAGGCCGCATCCCCGTGCAATTGTTTCACGGCCACCGCAAAGGCCGATGCCATTTCCGATGCTTCGCCAAGAACGGGGAATTCTTTGACGATAAAACGGATGTTGCCGTCTGCCTTGATCAATTCCTCCACAGCGGTATGGGCGCGTTTACAGTATCCGCAGCGGTAATCCATGAATTCCACAACGGTGATGTCGCCCTCTGGATTGCCGCCAACATAGGAAAAGCCATCATTGAAAATCGCGTCCGCGTTCGCCGCAACAAGGTTTAGATCGGCTGCGGCCTCTGCCTGTGCTTCGCGCTGACGAAATACTTCGACGGCCTCGAAAATGGTTTCTGGGTTTTCCAATAGGTATTCGCGCACCGCTTGCCCAAACGCCTCTTTTTCCTCTGCGCTCATGCTGTTTAGGTCAAATGCATGTGCGGGCAGGGCCAGTCCAACCAGGGCTGCGAAAACTGTTTTGCGAAGCATCGTGTTCAATCCTTTGTGTGTTCGATTATCGAATATCTATGACGTCTTGGGCGCGTTGCCAGCTGGGGGATCCAACGGGTAATCCAGCGGCGGCGCGATTTGCGTGCATTTTGGCATCCTTAATGCGGCCCCGCAATGCATAACGTTCTGCAGTGACAAGTGACGCCATGGCATGTTTGCCCAGTTTGGAATAAGCAACACCCAAATCACGCAGCAGCGCGCTGTTTCGGAAATCGCGGACGCGGGCCTGTTCCAAAATATCCAAGGCTCGTGAAAATTTGCCATCCGCCAGCAATGCGCGACCATATCCCGCCAGAATAATGGCATCCTTGGGCCTTAAATCATGCGCCTTTTTATAGGCGCGCGCACTGTCGGAAAAGGCGCGGTTGCGCATATATAGTTCGGCCTTTAGGTCCTGATAAAAGGGATCATCAGGGCGCAGGGAAAGAGCGCGATCAATGGATTGAATGGCGGATGTTAGGTTGCCTGCGCGGCCATGGGCGATGGCACTACGCATATGTTTGATGTCCTCTGTATGGCTATCCTTGACCCGTCCCAACGTCCATGACGGCGCACGTTGAAAGGCCGAGAGTTTGCCAACAACGCGGGCGTGCCAATAGACCATGTCAGGATCGCTGGGTAAATCATCATGCGCCATGGCCATGGTTTCAACGCTGCGCATGCGATCACGGGTTAGGGGGTGGGATCGGACATAGGGGTCCTGTCGCCCAACAACCAAATTTTCCTGTCCTACAAAAATATCCAGTGTATCGACCATCCCCATGGGATTGATCCCCGAACGTACCATATACCCAAGCGCAGATTGATCTGCCGAGCTTTCCTCGGCGCGGCTGTGTGACAGGAATTTACGGGTTGCGCTGCCACGGACACCCAATGCGATCCCTGTTGCGGCCTCACCCGATCCACTGGCTGCGCCCACCGCAACGGCCAAGGCCGTGCCGAAATTGGCGGCATTTCTGCTAAGTTGTAACGCTTGACGGCGCCGCGCAATATGGCCGTTTGCAATATGCGCGGCTTCATGCGCGATGACGGATTGCAACATTTCGGGCGTTTTCGACCGCAAAATCAGTCCTGAATGTAAAAAGATATAACGCCGATCAATGACAAAGGCGTTCAGACGATCATCATCGACCACCAAAACCTTGGTCGACACAGGCGAGAGCCCTGCGGCAATCAAAACCGGTGCTGCAAGGCGCGAGAGGCCTTCTTCGATATCAGAATCGCGCAAAAGCCCTGCGGATTGCGCAATCTGTGCGCAGGTGCTTAGCGAAACAAAGGCAGCAAGGCGCAGAGAAAGCATGAGATTTGGAATAGCCATTGACCTTTGCAAGTGAGATTGTGAAAACATCCAAGTGAAGGCCACTGTGGAATGATGTGATGAAAAACTCAACCCGTGGAGCGGTTGCTCCCTTTATTGTGATGGATGTCATGGAAGCGGCGCGCCAAGCCGAGGAAGAGGGACGCCACATTATCCACATGGAAGTGGGTCAGCCCAGTACCGCCGCCCCACAAAAAGCCCTGCAATATCTAAAGGATAGCATGGATCACGATGCGATGGGGTACACGGTAGCCTTGGGGTTGCCAGCGCTTCGGAAAAAAATCGCTGGGCTATATGGGGACTGGTATGATGTTGATCTTGATCCCGCCCGTGTTGTCATAACGCCGGGATCATCGGGGGCGTTCATCCTGTCGTTCACATCCCTGTTTGATGCAGGTGCACGGGTGGGAATAGGTGCACCTGGCTATCCAAGCTATCGCCAAATTTTGCGGGCCTTGGATTTGGTGCCCGTTGATATCGAAACCCAGCCTGAAAATCGCCTGCAACCTGTTGCATCTGAATTGGTGGGACAGGATTTGGCAGGGTTGTTGGTGGCATCCCCCGCAAATCCAACTGGAACCATGCTGGATCGCGCGGCGCTCTCCTCATTGATCCACGCAACCCATGATGCAGGCGGGGCGTTCGTTAGTGATGAAATTTATCACGGGATTGAATACGAGGCCAAGGCCGTCAGCGCATTGGAAATCACGGATGACTGTTATGTGATCAATTCGTTTTCAAAATATTTCTCAATGACAGGTTGGCGCGTGGGCTGGATGGTTGTTCCAGAGGATCACATCCGTCAGGTCGAGCGGTTGGCGCAAAACATGTTCATCTGTTCCCCGCATGCCAGTCAGCTGGCCGCATTGGCCGCCATGGATGAGCATGATGAGTTGCAAGAAAACCTGAACGTGTATCGCAAAAATCGCGCCTTGATGATGGCGGGCCTGCCCAAGGCGGGGTTCACCAAATTTGCGCCCCCTGACGGGGCCTTTTATGTGTATGTGGATGTGTCGGAATTTACCGATGACAGCCTTGCCTTTTCCAAGCAGATTTTGGCCGAAGCGGGCGTGGCCCTAACACCAGGGTTGGATTTTGATCCCGCGCGTGGGGCGGGAACCTTGCGTTTGTCCTATGCCCGCAGCACAGCGGATATTGAGGAAGGGTTGCTTCGATTAGAAAAATTTATGCGAAAACATGGGTTTATTTCGTGATCTTTAGGTTCCTCATAGCGCTGTTAATCTGGACACAAATAGGTTTGGCCCAAGAGGGGTATTCCGCATTATCCCGTTTTATTCCAAACGGATCCTATGCCCGTGATGTGGTGTTTTCAGGCACCGAAATTCGCATTCAGCATACCCAAGGGGTCCCGTTTCGCGTCTACACACTGGATGCACCCAAACGTCTGATCGTGGAATTTAACGCGGTCACCTTTGCGGGGCTTGAGGAAGAGGTGTTTTCGCGCAGTCAGTCGATCACGGGCGTGCGCGCGGGGGCCTTGAAATCGGGTTGGTCGCGCATGGTTTTTGATTTGGCGCGCCCAATGTCGGTGGATAGCGCAGGTGTCACCGTGGCCCCCGAAACAGCACAGGCGGAATTGATCATTCGGTTGACCAAAACGGATGAGGACCGTTTTACCGCCGCGGCCAAAAAACCAGCGGCGCAACAAACTGTCGTGACAACCCCGCGTGATGCATCAAATACAGGTCAGTTCGTGATTGTGTTGGACCCTGGGCATGGTGGGAGTGATCCGGGTGCCGTTGTGGGCGAGGCGCGTGAGGCCGATTTGATGTTGTCCTTGGCGCGCAAAATTCGTGACATCCTGCGCGAAAGCAATGGGGTGCAGGTGCACCTGACGCGGGGCGAGGATGTTTTTGTCAGCCTAGAGGATCGCGTCAGCACCGCACATGCGTTGTCGGCGGATTTGTTCATATCGCTTCATGCGGATATCGTCACCGATGGTCAGGCCTTTGGAACAACGGTTTATACCCTGTCTGAAACCGCCTCGGATCAGGCGACAGCCAAGCTTGCCCTGCGACATGATAGGGGCGAAATCCTATTTGGTGTGGACCTGCGTGGCGCAGATGATGAGGTGTCTGGCATTTTGATTGATCTTGCGCGGCTCGAAACAACTCCACGGTCCAAGGAACTGGCAGGGGCCGTTGTGGATGCCGTGTTGATGGAATTTGGCCGCGTGAATTCGCGCCCCATTCGGCACGCAAATTTTTCGGTGCTAAAGGCGCCTGACATCCCCTCAATACTGGTTGAGGCGGGATTTATGTCGTCAAAACAAGACCTTGAAAACTTGAAATCTCCTGAATGGCGCACGCGTTTTTCGCGCGCAATGGTTGCGGGGATTTTGGATTGGTATCTGTCTGATGCGGCCCTTGCCTCCCAAAGGCGGCAGTAACACGCAGGCAGTTGGAAAGAGTTTTGACGAATGTCCCTGTCGCCCGTATAAACACGAAAAAAACGTGAGGGGCATTTGGTTCGATTCATATTATCCTTTTTTGGCGCGATCTTTACGACCATCACACTTGGTTTGATCGCCGCGGCCCTGACCATTGGGGCCGTATTTTGGATGTATGGCCGCGATTTGCCCTCACACGCGTCATTGGCGCAATATAAACCCCCAACCATCAGCCGCATTTATTCGACCGAGGGGCGCATCATAGATGAATTCGCCAAGGAACGTCGTTTGTTCACCCCGGCCGAGGAAATTCCTGTAACGATCAAACAGGCGTTTATTTCGGCAGAGGATAAAAATTTCTATACCCATCCTGGCTATGACATCCGCGGGATCGCAGCCGCCTTTCGCGATGCGGCCGTGTCGCGTGGACGCAATGTGCGCGGCGCCTCGACCATTACCCAACAGGTGATGAAAAACTTTTTGCTGGATGGATCGCGCCGTGCCGAACGCAAGATCAAGGAAATTATCCTTGCGACCCGGATCGAGGAAACCTTGGATAAGGAACAAATCCTTGAACTTTATCTCAACGAAATTTTCTTGGGTCAGAACTCTTATGGTGTGACGGCGGCGGCACAAACATATTTCAACAAAACGCTTAGGCAACTGGCCCCGCATGAGGCCGCGTTTTTGGCGTCCCTTCCCAAGGCACCCTCTGATTTTCACCCTGTGCGCCGCAAAGATCGTTTGTTGCAGCGGCGCAATTACGTGCTGCGCGAGATGTGGCAAAACGGATACCTGCCAGAGGATCAGTATTTGGCCGAACGGGACATGCCCCTGTTGTCCGTACAAAACGGGGATTTCGAAAGCTTTAAGGCCTCATTGCCGCCGCGGGATTACTTTACTGATGAAATCCGCCGTCAGCTTAGCCGTCATTTTGGTGAGGATGAGTTTTTCAGCGGTGGCATGACCGTGCGTGCCACGATTGATCCCGAAATGCAGGGGGTTGCAGCCGTTGCGTTGCAACGCGCTTTGGAAACCTATGATCGCGCCCAAGGTGTCTGGCGGGGAACAGGGCAGAAGATTGACACAGACCTGATTGGGGATGACGCGGCTCTGCGCGCGGCCTTGCGTGCAGTGAAGGTGCCGCGCAACATTGATTTGGACGGAAAATGGTACCCTGCGGTGGTGACCTTGATCGGGAATTCCGCCGCCCGCATCGTGATCGAGGATGTCCCCGATGATGAGGATGGACATTTCATTTTGCGCGAGGACGTCAGATGGGCCCGCAAAAAGAAAGAAGACGGAACATTAGGACTAGAGGCGAAGGTCGCTGGCGATTTGCTAGAACTTGGTGATGTTGTCTTAGTCCGTGAAATAAAAGATGCCGAGGGTAATTTCGAACGCTGGAGCCTACGCCAAGTCAGCGAGGTGCAAGGCGCCTTTATGGCGATGGACGTCAACAGTGGCCGCGTTTTGGCCATGCAGGGTGGCTTTGATTACTCAAACTCGGTCTATAACCGCGCCACGCAGGCCGAACGCCAACCAGGGTCCAGTTTCAAACCCTTCGTTTATGCAGCAGCATTGGACAGTGGCTATTCACCTGCCACCATCGTTGTGGATGCGCCGATTGAAATTGACACGCCACAGGGACTATGGCGCCCGAAAAACTCATCCAACAAATTCTATGGCCCTACACCCCTCCGCACGGGGATCGAAAAATCCAGAAACCTGATGACCATTCGTTTGGCCCAAGAGGTTAGCATGGATGTGATCGCCGATTATGCCGAAGGGTTCGGGGTTTACGAGGATATGGGACGGTTCCTTGCCAATTCACTAGGGGCCGAGGAAACCACATTGTTCAAAATGGTGGCGGCCTATGCGATGTTTGCAAATGGCGGGGAACGGGTGGAACCGACATTGGTGGACCGTATTCAGGATCGCTATGGCAAAACGGTTTATCGCCACGATCAGCGCGTCTGTTTGGAATGTGGGGATGAGAAACTGGCGGCAGGGCGCAGTCCACTTATCATCTCAAACCGCGAACGCGTGATGGATGAAATCACGGCCTATCAGCTGACCTCGATGATGGAGGGGGTTGTGGATCGCGGTACTGCGGCGGCAACTGTTAATTTGGACGTGGCAGCCGCGGGTAAAACGGGCACCACGAATGAGGCCCGTGATGTCTGGTTCGTTGGCTTTACATCCAATATCGTTGCGGGCTGTTACATCGGGTATGACCGCCCATCACCCTTGGGCAAGGGGGCAGGGGGCGGATCAACCTGCGGGCCTGTGTTTAACGAATTCATGCAATCGGCCATTCAGAAATACGGTGGTGGTGAATTCCGCGTCCCAGAGGGCGGCCAATTCATTAACATTGATCGCTTTTCGGGTGCACGTCTCTCCGAAGAGGCGACAGGCGATCATGTTGTTGCCGAGTTTTTCCGCGAAGGCGAAGAACCCCTGTTTGGTGTGACGTTTGATGGTGGTTTTGCAATCGGGTCGAATTTCGATTTGATCCAACCGGGTGAGGATGTGGTGAAGCAGGTTACAACATCCACAGGCGGCGTTGCCGTCGTGGGTCCCAAGGCTACGATTGGAACCCTGTCCTCGGGCGGACTTTATTAACTCAGTCATTTGACCCCGAAGCGCTGGGCATTCTGGCTTGTCAGCGCAGGGGCAGTTTTGTAAGACGCCATAAAGATTTATAACGGATACGAACCCAGATGCGCGCAGACATTCAAAACATGGTCAATGAGATCAACAAATCGCTTGAGCTGCTGCGCCAGCGCATGGGGTGGGAAACGGTGAAACATCGGCTTGAGGAATTCAATGCCCGCGTCGAAGATCCTGATCTGTGGAACGATCCCGAAAATGCCCAAAAGTTGATGCGCGAACGGCAATCCTTGATTGATGCGGTTGAGGGGCATGACAACATGCAAACCGAACTGAACGACAGCATCGAATTGATCGAACTGGGCGAAATGGAAGACGACCAAGACGTGATCAAAGATGCCGAAGCCGCGATAGAAACCTTGGTGAAAACCGCCGCCGCCAAAGAGCTTGAGGCGTTGTTGAACGGGGAGGCGGATGCAAATGACACCTTCCTTGAGGTGCATTCAGGCGCAGGTGGCACCGAAAGCTGTGACTGGGCCTCAATGCTGGCGCGGATGTATGTGCGCTGGGCGGAAAAAAGCGGCTATAGCGTTGAAATGCAATCTGAAACACCGGGGGAAGAGGCGGGGATTAAATCCGTCACTTATAAGATTTCGGGTCACAACGCCTATGGCTGGTTAAAATCAGAAAGCGGTGTGCATCGCTTGGTGCGCATTTCGCCTTTTGATAGTGCTGCAAAACGGCATACCTCGTTTTGTTCGGTCTGGGTCTATCCCGTGGTGGATGACAACATTGATATCGAGGTGAACCCTTCAGATATTCGCATTGACACCTATCGCTCCTCCGGGGCGGGAGGACAGCACGTGAACACCACAGACTCTGCTGTGCGCATCACCCACCACCCCACTGGGATCGTGGTGACAAGTTCGGAAAAATCCCAACACCAAAACCGCGATATCGCGATGAAGGCGTTGAAATCACGCCTTTATCAATTGGAATTGGACCGCCGCAACTCGGCCATTAACGAGGCCCATGAAAACAAGGGCGACGCAGGCTGGGGCAACCAAATCCGATCCTATGTTTTGCACCCCTATCAAATGGTCAAAGACCTGCGTACAGGTCATGAAACATCCGATAGTAAGGGCGTTTTGGATGGCGATTTGGATGCCTTTATGGCGGCAACCTTGGCCATGGATGTTTCCGGCAAATCCCGCGCCGAGGCGACAGCCACCGATTAAACCCTGAATGTGGAGGGGCAAGGATGACCACTGCATATGAAAAAATGCAATTTGCGTTGGATGCGATTGAACGGCATAATTCACGGGTGAACGCCGTTATCAGTTTGTCGGATCCCGATGATTTGATGAAACAGGCCGAGGCCGCAGATCAGGTTCCAACGGAGCAACACGGGCTCCTGCATGGGGAACCCATCGCAATAAAGGATTTGGCAAATGCGGCGGGGTTTGAAACCTCGATGGGATCGCCGATTTTTAAAAAGAACCATGTGAAAACTGACGACATCATGGTGGCCCGCATGCGCGCGTCGGGGGCAATCATTATCGGCAAAACCAATACGCCCGAATTCGGCTTAGGCAGTCACACGTTTAACCCCGTACATGGGGCCACTGGCAATGCCTATGACGCCACGCGTTCGGCGGGTGGATCATCGGGTGGGGCGGCGGTTGCGCTGGCCACGGGGATGATACGCTATGCCGATGGGTCGGACATGATGGGCAGCCTGCGCAATCCTGCGGGATGGAACAACGTTTACGGTATGCGCCCCACATGGGGTTTGGTGCCTTCAGAGCCACTGGGCGATAGTTTCCTACATCAATTGGCAACAAATGGTCCCATGGCGCGGTGTCCCAAGGATTTGGCAACACTGTTATCGGTGCAATCGGGCCCAGATGCCCGCCAACCCCACGGATTACCCACAGCGGATTTTGCCAAGGATATGGATGCCCATGGGTTGAAGGGGGCGCAAATCGCATGGCTGGGCGATTGGGGATTACCCTTTGACGATGGGATCATGGATATTTCCGAACGCGCGGTTGAGGATTTGCGCGCCTTGGGCGCAGATGTGACAGCGATCGACGCGCCATTTTCAATGGATGCCCTGTGGGAGTCTTGGATCACACTCCGATCATGGACAGTGGCCAGTGGGGCAGGCGTTTTTTACGACGATCCAGAAAAGCGTGATCTGTTAAAGCCCGCCGCCATTTGGGAAATCGAACGTGGATTTGCCATGTCCGCCCGCGAGGTGCATCAGCAATCTGTCATACGATCCATGTGGTTCAAAAAGGCAGCACAGCTGTTTGAAACATATGACGCGCTTTTGATGCCTTCTGCGCAAGTCTGGCCATTTCCCATCGATTGGGTGCATCCCACCGAAATTGCGGGCGTGCAAATGGATACCTATCACCGTTGGATGCAGGTTGTGATCCCAGCGGGGCTAATTGGTTTGTCGGTTGTAAACCTGCCGATTGGGTTTGGTGCGGCGGGATTGTCCGCAGGTCTGCAATTGATCGGTGGTCGCGGGCAGGACGCCAAACTGTTGGGAATGGCCAATGATTGGTACCATGGTACACCATGGAAAGATCATACGCCCGCCTAGCGTGCGAAATATAGCTTGATTTTACTCTTGTTCGGTTGAGCCTTGTTCAAAACAGGGGAGAGAGCTTATGGGGGATACGCTGCCACACGGCGCGCCAGAATTTCGTCAAATATCATTGGATATGCTGCGACTTGCGTGTCGTCGTGCCGCCTCTGACATGTGGCGCGCGCCATTGTTTGGGGTGTTTTTTGCAGGGTTTTATGTGCTGTTGGGATGGATATTGGTGCGCATCTCGCTTGAAACGGGACAAAGCTATTGGTTGGTTTTGGCCGCGGGTGGCATTCCCATCATCGCCCCTTTGCCGCCGTAGGATTGTAAGAGGTATTGCGCAGGTTAGCGGCGGATGAATCCCTGTAGTGGCGCAAAATTTTTGGCGTGATTTTGCATCAACACACATGACAGATTCCCTCGCTTTTGGCGGTAATTATCGTGATATTGTTATTTTGGTTTTTCTTGGGGCACAGGATTTTGCGCTGTTTCTTGGGTTTTTACCATGACCAATATTTCCAGCAATTTGGAGGTGTACCTGAGCATTAATGGGTTTATGATGTTGACGATTGGCAGCATGGTAGGTGCACTGTTCGCTTTGTTGGTATTTATGATCACGCTGTTTTTGGTGCCGATGTTGGTGGCGCGGGAAGTGGATTTTGTCACCGCGATGATCGTCTCTTTTCAGGCGGTTCAAAACAATTTCTTTGACCTGATGATCTGGGCCTTGATCATTGCGGGGTTCACATTTTTGTCCATGTTGCCGTGGTTTTTAGGGCTGTTTTTAACCCTGCCATTATTTGGGCATGCGGCATGGCATCTCGATGAATTGGCCACAGAAGACGGGCAAATGTGAACACCACCATTGCGCAAGCCGCCCCGCGCGGCTATCTGGGTGCAACCGATAAAGACGGAGGATGATTTGGCACGCGCATTCGTTTGTCCCGGACAAGGGGCACAAAGCATTGGCATGGGCAAGGATTTGGCAGAGGCCTATCCCGCTGCAATGGATATTTTCAATGAGGTGGATGAGGCGCTTGGCGAAAAGCTAAGCGATCTGATTTGGGCAGGGGACATTGAAACCCTGACGCTGACCCAAAACGCACAGCCCGCGTTGATGGCGACATCAATGGCCGCTTTCCGCGCGCTTGAGGCCGAGGGGATTGGCATTACGGATGCGGCGATGGTCGCTGGGCATTCATTGGGCGAATATTCAGCGCTTGCCATGGCGGGGGCCATTTCGGTTGCGGATACTGCGCGCCTGTTGCGTTTACGCGGTGAGGCTATGCAAGCGGCCGTGCCTGTGGGTGTTGGCGCGATGGCGGCCTTGTTGGGATTGGATTTTGATGCGGTGCAATCCGTTGCCGCAGAGGCCGCAGCAGGCGAAGTGTGTCAGGCGGCAAATGACAATGATCCAGGACAAGTGGTTGTGTCAGGTCACAAGGCGGCCGTGGAACGCGCAGTGGAACTCGCCAAAGAGCGCGGGGCAAAACGCGCGGTGTTGCTGCCCGTTTCGGCGCCTTTCCATTGTGAATTGATGGCACCTGCCGCCTACAAGATGAAAGAGGCATTGGCAGCGGTGAACATTCAGGCACCCGCCGTGCCCGTGGTGTCCAATGTACGCGCCGCAGGGGTGAGTGATCCTGATGAAATCCGCGAATTACTGGTGCAGCAGGTCACGGGATCCGTGCGCTGGCGTGAATCTGTGATGTGGATGGCCAGCCAAGGCGTGGATCAGATTTGGGAAATCGGGGCTGGCAAGGCGCTAAGCGGCATGGTGCGTCGCATTGATCGCGCCATTGACTGCAAGGCCATTGGAACAGCAGCAGATGCCGCCGCAGCGGCACAAGCATAAGGAAAAAATGATGTTTGATTTAACAGGTAAAAACGCACTGATCACTGGGGCATCGGGTGGCATTGGTGGTGCGATTGCAAAATCTCTACACGCCGCGGGCGCAACTGTTGCGATCAGCGGAACACGCCGTGATCCATTGGAAGCATTGGCGATTGAATTGGGCGATCGCTGTCACATTTTGACATGTAACCTATCGGATGCCGAGGCTGTTGAGGCGCTTCCAAAACAAGCGGCCCAGGCGATGGGCAGCGTTGATATTTTGGTCAATAATGCAGGGATCACCAAGGATAACCTGTTCATGCGCATGTCGGATGACGAATGGAATTCGGTTTTGGATGTGAACTTAACGGCCACCATGCGTCTGTGTCGTGGCGTGTTGCGCGGCATGATGAAGACACGTTGGGGCCGTATCGTGAATATCTCATCCGTTGTAGGCGCGACTGGTAATCCGGGGCAGGGCAACTATGCCGCGTCTAAGGCAGGCATGGTTGGGATGTCCAAATCACTGGCCTATGAGGTGGCAAGCCGTGGGATCACAGTCAACGCAGTGGCCCCTGGGTTCATCACAACCGCGATGACCGACAAACTAAATGACGATCAGAAAAGCGGTATTTTGCAACAGGTGCCTGCGGGGCGCATGGGCGAGGCCGATGAAATCGCCGCTGCGGTTCTATACCTTGCCAGTGCTGAGGCAGGCTATGTCACGGGCACAACATTGCACGTGAATGGCGGCATGGCGATGATCTAAGGCCGTTGTATTTTAACGATGACCAATCGGGCGGTGGGAATGCACCGCCCGTTTTTGTTTTCACTATTGTGCTAAGCCGACCGAGGGTGGCGACGAAGACGCTGCCCGTGGGGGCGGTCGGCGTCTGCCAATCTGGCGATTGGCTGGGATAGAATAGCGAATTTTTCATCATGGGTTGAGTGATACCACAAACACGTCACTTCAACGCATCCCGATACTGCGTCAATGTCTCAATCGGGGTTGTTGATCCCCCACAGGCGATCATCAGCACATTTTTAAAACCGCTTAGGTCAACATAACCTGCATAAATCGCGGCCAAGGCGGCGCCACAGGCGGGTTCAACCAAAATGCGATGGTCGCTTAGGAATGAAAAACAGGCATCAACCGCCTCTTTATCCGACACCAACACACTGCGGATGTCGTGGGTTTGTGCTATGTCATAGGCCTGCTGACATACTTGTTTCGCACCAAGCGATGTGGCCACACCGCTGACGGCATCTAGCGTCACTGGACCCCCCGCATTCAGTGCAGCGTGATAGGAGGCCATGCCATGGGTTTCCAGCGCTAAGATGGGTGTTGTGTTTAACCCATTGCGGATCAAGCCATGATGAACACCCGCCAATAATCCACCCCCACCCACAGACAGGATCACGGCATCGGGGCGCAACCCATCTGCCACAACTTCGTCAATCATGCTTGCGTGCCCCTCCCACAATAGGGGATCGTCAAATGGATGAAAAAAGGCGTCTGTTTCTGTGCGCTTTGACTGGGCCAATGCGTTCGCCTCAACCCAACTGGTGCCATGAACGATCACATCGGCCTTTTCCTGTTGCAACAGGTCAATCGCGCGCTGTGGTGTGGTTTCGGGGACCACCACCAACACAGGCAAGCCCAAGGTACGCCCCGCATAGGCCACCGCCAATCCCGCATTTCCACCAGAGGAGGAAATCAACCGCTTTGCACCCTGCGTGGCATAGTGTTGCGCCGCATATCCGATCCCCCGCATTTTAAAGGATCCAGAAGGTTGCAAGGCATCCATTTTCGCAAAAACCCGCGTTCCGCAGATGTTTGAGAGCGGCAGGCTTTCGATCAATGGGGTATGGATGCTAAATGACACGTGATTTCCCTTATCCTGTGAACCACACATGATGATAGGAGGGGGCAAACCATTTGTCTATCAACAGATTGCTGGCCAATCCCGCGAATCTTTTTCGACAGATAGAGTAGAAATTTCCACGATCATCACCATATCTGGTGCGTCATGGGGCGAAATCAGCGCTTTTCACGGGTTTCTGCGCGAAAGCGTTTGCCAAATGCATTGATTATGCTATAGCGCCCCTAGATTTGCCACGCGCAGCTTGAGCAGTGCTTGGTGTGGAGCTTATTTTCGGGCATCCTGATGATAGGCAAAACGACTGCAGTTTGCAGGAACTGGGCGCTGCCCGAATTAAAAGAGGATAAAATACGATGAGCGATATCGCAGACCGCGTAAAGAAAATTGTTGTAGAGCACCTAGGCGTAGACGAAGACAAAGTTGTCGACAACGCTTCTTTCATTGATGATCTTGGCGCAGACAGCTTGGACACTGTTGAGCTTGTTATGGCATTCGAAGAAGAATTCGGAATTGAAATTCCTGATGACGCCGCAGAGAACATCCAGTCATTTGGTGACGCGGTCAAGTTCATCTCAGAAGCTGCATAATTTCGCAGGTTCAGAACCGTTTAAAACCTCTGATTTGCAGGGGTTTTTTGCGTTTTAAGGGGGTGTTTTTGGATCAGCGTATGCTTGCTTGAACACCCAAAACCGCCTATATGGGCATCAGAGCATTTTTGGAAATAAAGGGGCAGTCAGATGCGTCGCGTCGTCGTTACAGGATTAGGGTTGGTTACACCACTTGCATCAGGTGTAGAAGAAACATGGACACGTCTATTGGATGGTCAATCAGGTGCAGGTCCGATCACGCATTTTGATGCATCGAACGTGGCGACAAAATACGCCTGCGAAATCCCCTATGGGGATGGAACGGACGGCACCTTTAATCCCGATGATTGGATGGAACCCAAGGAACGCCGCAAGGTGGATGATTTCATTCTTTATGGGATCGCGGCGGCCGAAATGGCGGTGCGTGATTCTGGCTGGGTACCCGAGGATGAAGAGGGCCGCCTGCGCACGGGTGTGATGATTGGTTCGGGGATCGGTGGTTTGCAATCGATTGCGGAAACATCCCTGTTGATCAAGGAAAAAGGCCCGCGTCGCGTATCCCCCTTCTTTATTCCAGGTGCATTGATCAACCTGATTTCTGGTCAAGTCAGCATCAAACACGGGTTTAAGGGCCCGAACCATTCGGTTGTGACCGCCTGTTCAACAGGTGCGCATGCGATTGGGGATGCGGCACGTTTGATCATGACCTCAGACGCGGATGTGATGGTTGCAGGCGGGGCAGAGGCCGCGATTTGCGAAATCGGCATCGCGGGTTTCAATGCCTGTAAGGCACTGTCCACAAAACGCGCGGATGAACCAGAAAAGGCATCCCGCCCCTATGACGCGGACCGTGATGGGTTTGTCATGGGCGAAGGCGCAGGGATTGTTGTGTTAGAAGAATATGAACACGCCAAAGCACGTGGTGCAAAAATTTACGCCGAGGTTTTGGGCTATGGCCTCTCAGGCGATGCCTATCACATCACTGCTCCGTCCGAGGACGGAGAGGGCGGTGAACGCGCGATGCGTGCGGCCCTTGCCAAAGCGGGGCTTGAGCCATCTGCATTGGATTATATCAACGCACACGGCACATCGACCATGGCCGATGTTATCGAACTAGGTGCCGTGGAACGTATGATGGGCGATGCCGCGGGCAAATTGACCATGACATCCACAAAATCCGCAACAGGCCACCTATTGGGGGCCGCAGGCGCGATTGAGGCGATCTTTACCATCCTTGCGATCCGCGATCAGGTGGCACCGCCCACAATCAATTTGGACAATGTGGCCGTTGAAACCCCTGTTGATTTGGCCCCCAATGCAAAGCGGGAGCGTGAAATCAACTATGCGCTGTCAAACTCCTTTGGATTTGGTGGCACAAACGCCAGCCTCTTGTTGGGACGCGTCTCTTAATGTGGCGTGGGGTTGCCTCAAACGGTTTAACGCTGCTGATTGTTATGTTCTTGGTCATGGGTGGTTTGGGCATCTGGGCCAAGGGGCACTATGCAGCGCAAGGCCCGCTTGAGGCATCCATGTGTTTTCGCGTGCCTTCGGGTGCGAATTTTCGTGATACCGCAGATCGCTTGGCAGAGCAGGGCGCGGTGCAAAGTGCCGCGTTTTTGCGTATCGGCGCGCGGTATGAGGAAAAAACCACACGCCTTAAGGCAGGCAGTTTCCTGATCCCTGCGGGCGCCTCCATGGCCGAGGTGACCGATATCGTGACCCGTGGCGGGGCGAACACCTGCGGATCTGAGATTGTCTATCGCATTGGCGTTGCCTCAACCACGGTGCAGCTGCGCGAATTGGATCCTGCGACCGAACGCTTGGTTGATATTGCATCCTACAAATTGGGTGAGGCACGCCCAACCGAATTTGCGCCTGTGTTAGAGCGTGGGGATGCCCGTCATCGCATTGCCATGGCCGAAGGGGTCACGAATTGGCAAATTATCGAAACCCTAAAGGGGATCGCGTATTTGCGCGGTGATATAGGCGATGTGCCTGCCGAAGGGATGATGGCCCCATATTCCTATGAATTGCAACGGGGCGAAACGCGTCAGGATGTTGTAAACCGTATGGTTGCGCGTCAGGCCGATATCCTGAACGTGGCGTGGGATGCACGGGCAGACGATCTGCCCCTTGCCAATAAGTCCGAGGCGTTGATTTTGGCATCCATCATTGAAAAGGAAACATCCGTTCCTGATGAACGCCGCATTGTGTCGAGCGTTTTTGTGAACCGTTTGAACCGCGGTATGCCGCTACAGACTGACCCGACGGTGATTTATGGCATAACACGGGGCGAGGGCGTTTTGGGACGTGGTTTGCGGCGCAGTGAATTGGACCGCGAAACACCGTGGAACACCTATAAAATCCGTGGACTCCCGCCCACACCCATCGCGAACCCCGGTCGCGCTGCGATTGAAGCGGCGCTTAATCCCGAGGCGACAGATTACATCTTCTTTGTGGCCGATGGAACGGGTGGACATGCCTTTGCCGAAACGCTGGCGGAACACAATCGCAACGTGGCCGCATGGCGCAAGATCGAAGCGCAGTCGAATAATTAATCGCGCTGGCATGATCTGGTACGATAAGATCAAGGTTTCATGTCCAAGCGACTGAATGTTGAACCAACTGTTTCTTAACACCCAGCCAATCGACAGATTGGCAAGGCGCTTCCCTCTCGGTAAAATCGCAGGTTTGCCATCGGCAAAACAGGCCGCACTTTAGTCGCCACCTCGGGCAGCTTGGCGTCAAGAAAATTCGTTGGTGATCAATTTTGATCTTTGTCATCAGATATATACGCCTGATCGAGGACCGTGACACTGGGTGGCAAACCAGTGATTTGAAACATGTCATATCCAGCCTTAAGATTCATCAAAAAATCAAACCATTGATTTTCCGTTTCCGCTGAAAGTCGTTCGCTGGTCATTCGAAATGGAAACGCATGGACTGGTACTGATGGTTGTCCGCTTTGCAGCGCAGCTTCAACCAACAGGTAAATTTCTTCAATTGCACCGCCTGTCATTGCGTAGCAACCGACAGAAACACAATCACCATGCACCATTAAATAACTTCCCGTTCTCTGGTGTGATTGATCATAAGCGTTAGGAAAGCCCAGATTGAATGAGAGATGAAAACTACTATTTGGGTTTAGCGCCTTAGCCCCTACAGAATAGAAACCTTCAGGCGATTGTCTGTCGCCTTCCTTCAACTTTGGTCCCAAATCGCCTGAAAAATTACAAATTTCATAGTCTTTGAATAACTTAAACTCGTTGCTGTCTGATTTTACCCAAATCTCAAGCATGCGTTCTTCTTTGAAGATGCGAATGAAAATGGGTTGGCCAACCCGTAAGCACTTGTAGTTTGCAATTAAAACATTAGGTTGTGCACCAACGGACAAATGATCAAACTCACGGGTTTAGCGCGAAAAGGTGTCATAAACATGGAAAATGTTCAGTCCTCTGTGGTCGGCATGGATCCTGTTTGGGATCGTTTGATCAATGAAGCCCATGTAGCTGTTGAAAATGAACCGCTGTTGGGCGGTGTTGTGCATTCCTGCGTTTTACATCATTCTTCGATTGAAGAGGCCTTAGCCTATCGCATCGCGACCAAGCTTGCCTCAAGCGAAATGTCCGAACAAATTTTGCGTGAAATCTGTGATGAGGCCTATGCAGCGGATACAAGTTTGGCTATGGCCGCGCGTGCGGATATCGTTGCGGTTTATGAGCGTGACCCATCCTGCCATCGCTTTTTGCAGCCTCTCCTTTATTTCAAGGGTTTCCAAGCGGTTCAGGCCTATCGCATTGCGCATTGGCTGTGGCAGCAGGGGCGCAATGATATGGCGCAGATGTTCCAAATGCGCATTTCCGAAATGTTCGGAGTTGATATTCACCCAGGCGCCAAAATGGGACAAGGGATCATGATTGATCACGCGCATTCTATCGTGATTGGCGAAACGGCAGTGGTTGGAAACAATGTGTCCATGCTACATGCGGTCACCTTGGGCGGGACTGGCAAAGATGATGGGGATCGTCATCCGAAAATCGCCGATGGGGTCCTGATTGGTGCAGGGGCCAAGGTTTTGGGAAACATCACTGTGGGCATGTGCAGCCGCATCGCAGCAGGATCGGTTGTATTGCATGATGTGCCTGCCAAGAAAACCGTGGCAGGTGTGCCCGCGAAGATTGTTGGAGAATCTGGCTGCGCGACACCATCGGTGTCGATGGATCATTACATAGACCGATAAAAAAACGGGCCGTGAGGCACGTTTTTTAATTTATGCCAACATGCCCATTGGGTTTTCAAGGTTATCGACAATCGCCTGAAGCAATTCCGCGCCCAGGGCCCCATCAATCACTCTATGATCGACGGAAAGTGTGACGGACATTACTGTGGCAACGCTGACTTGGCCGTCCTCATCAATGACAGGTTTCTTGACACCCGCGCCAACGGCCAAAATTGCGCCGTGGGGTGGGTTGATAACCGCGTCGAAATTATCGATGCCAAACATGCCCAAATTGGAAATTGCAAAACTTCCGCCCTGATATTCATGTGGGGCCAGTTTTTTCGAACGTGCACGCGTTGCGAGATCTTTCATCTCGGCAGAGAGGGTAGAGAGCGATTTTTGCTCTGCATCCTTTAGAACTGGGGTGAATAAGCCACCCTCAATCGCGACGGCAACGGACACATCAGAGGGGGTGAGTTGTAAAACACGATCACCCGCCCAAACTGCATTTGCCGCAGGCACAGTTTGCAAAGCAAGGGCACAGGCCTTGATGATGAAATCATTGACCGACAGTTTGACACCACGTGCCTCAAGCTGTTTGTTGAGTTGCCCACGGAAGCTGAGCAAATTGTCGATTTTGATATCCCGGCGCAGATAGAAATGCGGGATGGTTTGTTTTGCTTCTGTCAGACGTGCGGCAATTGTTTTACGCATTCCATCCAACGGAATTTCCGTGAATTCACGGTTTGTATAGATTTTCGCAATTGCATCCGCAGAAACTGAAGGTGCAGGCGCGGGTGTTGCGGCGCTGACTGCGGGCCCGGCTGTCGGAGCGGGTTTCGCAGGGGCATCGCCCGCGGCCAAAACATCGGCCTTTACAATACGTCCGTGCGGGCCTGAGCCCTGAAGCGCAGAAAGTTCAAGACCTTGGTCGGCGGCGATGCGACGTGCCAGAGGAGAGGCGAAAATACGCGTCCCATCTGATGCTGCAGGTGCCGCAGGGGCAGGGGTCGCTGAGCGTTCTGCAGTGGGTGTGGCGGGCTCTGCGGAGACCGCTGTCGCGGCCGCCTTATCGCCCGCGTCATCTGCGGATGCAGATGACGGCACTGCATCTGAGGCCTCTTCTCCGTCCTCTAACAAGACTGCGATTAAAGCATTGACTTTGACGCCTTCGCTGCCTTCTGCGATCAGCAATTTGCCAATGGTGCCTTCATCCACGGCCTCAAACTCCATGGTGGCCTTATCGGTTTCAATTTCGGCGATAATGTCGCCAGAGGAAACGGTATCCCCCTCTTTCACAAGCCATTTTGCAAGTGTGCCTTCTTCCATTGTGGGGGACAGGGCGGGCATTAAAATTTCAATAGGCATGTCAAAATTCCTTAGCGATACGTCACGTGTTTCACGGCGGTGATCACTTCATCAGTTGTGATCAAAGCGTGGCGTTCCAGATTTGCGGCGTAAGGCATTGGAACATCCTTGCCCGTGCAGTTCAAAACAGGGGCGTCCAAGTAATCAAAGGCGCGTTCCATAATGGTTGCGGACAAATGATTGCCGATAGAGCCAACAGGCCACCCCTCTTCCACAGTGACGCAGCGATTTGTTTTCATGACAGAGGCGATCACCGTGTCATAATCAATGGGACGCAATGTGCGCAGGTCGATCACCTCGGCAGAGATGCCATCGGCCTCAAGCTTCTCTGCGGCCTCAAGCGCGTATTGCATACCAATCCCAAAAGAGACGAGCGTCACATCGCTGCCTTCGCGCCAAATGCGTGCCTTGCCAAAGGGAATGGTGAAATCATCCATGGCAGGAACATCAAAGCTGCGCCCATAGAGGATTTCATTTTCAAGGAAAATCACAGGGTTATTGTCGCGGATCGCGGTTTTCATCAACCCTTTTGCATCGGCTGCAGAATAGGGCATAACAACCTTTAGGCCCGGAACCTGTGTATACCATGCGGCATAATCCTGAGAGTGTTGTGCACCCACGCGGGCGGCGGCACCGTTTGGACCGCGAAACACCATGGGAGCGCCCATTTGACCGCCCGACATATAGAGCGTTTTGGCGGCGGAATTAATGATGTGGTCAATCGCCTGCATCGCAAAGTTAAAGGTCATAAATTCCACAATCGGGCGCAAACCAGCGAAGGCAGAGCCTGTGGCGATCCCAGCAAAGCCGTGTTCGGTGATGGGGGTATCAATCACGCGGCGTGACCCGAATTCATCAAGCAAACCTTGGGACACTTTGTATGCGCCTTGGTATTCCGCGACCTCTTCGCCCATTAGATAAACGGCGTCATCGCGGCGCATTTCCTCGGCCATGGCGTCGCGCAGCGCTTCGCGTACGGTTTGTTGTTTCATCGGCGTATCCCCGGGCCAATCAGGGGAGGCGTTTGAAACAACGGGTGCTGGCGCCGCGGCGGGGGTGGCGGGCTCTGCGGGGGCCGCAGCAGGTGCGGCCGCCTTATCGCCCGCGTCATCTGCAGCGGCAGATGACGGTGCTGCATCAACGGCAGAGGCATCTTCTCCATCCTCTAGCAGGACGGCGATTGGGCTGTTCACTTTTATGCCCTCGGTGCCCTCTGCGATCAGCAATTTGCCAATGGTGCCTTCATCCACGGCCTCAAACTCCATGGTGGCCTTATCGGTTTCAATTTCGGCGATAATGTCGCCAGAGGAAACGGTATCCCCCTCTTTCACAAGCCATTTTGCAAGTGTGCCTTCTTCCATTGTGGGGGACAGGGCGGGCAT
>JAFMKS010000026.1:0-6255 GCA_017852835.1 Paracoccaceae bacterium | reverse complement strand
TCACAAGCCATTTTGCAAGTGTGCCTTCTTCCATTGTGGGGGACAGGGCGGGCATAAGAATTTCGGTTGCCATCTTTTGTCGTCTCCTTATGCGTAGATATCTGTCCAAAGCTCGTCCAAGGCGGGCTCTGGGCTTGTTTTGGCAAATTCTGCGGATGCGTTGACGATTTCTTTGATCTCTTTGTCGATCGCTTTCAAATCATCCTCGGTCGCATGGCCGCCTTCGACCAGCATGATGCGCACATTTTCAATGGGATCGCGTTCGTCGCGCATTTTCTGTACCTCTTCGCGGGTGCGATATTTTGCAGGATCCGACATAGAGTGACCGCGATAGCGATAGGTTTTGATTTCCAGAATGTACGGACCTTTGCCAGACCGACAATGCGCAACGGCCTTGGCGCCGGCAGCCTTAACGGCCAGAACATCCATGCCATCAACCGCCTCACCCGGGATGCCAAAGGGTTTACCGCGTGTGTGAATATCCTCGGTCGAGGTGGAGCGCGCCTGCGCAGTCCCCATGGCGTATTGGTTATTTTCAATCACAAACACAACGGGCAGGGACCAAAGGGCCGCCATGTTAAAGGTTTCGTAAACCTGTCCTTGGTTCGCTGCACCATCCCCGAAATAGGTGAATGTTACGCGCCCATTGTCCAAGTATTTGTCGGCAAAGGCCAATCCCGCACCCAATGGCACCTGCGCCCCAACAATGCCGTGGCCGCCGTAGAAATGTTTTTCCTTGCTAAACATGTGCATTGAGCCGCCTTTCCCCTTGGAATAGCCACCCTCGCGTCCTGTTAATTCCGCCATAACGCCATTTGCATCCATGCCACAGGCCAGCATGTGACCGTGATCGCGGTAGGATGTGATGCGCTTATCGCCCTCTTCTGCAACGGATTCTAGGCCAACAACAACGGCCTCTTGCCCGATATAAAGGTGACAAAATCCACCAATCAGACCCATTCCGTATAATTGCCCTGCCTTTTCTTCAAAGCGTCGGATCAGCAACATATCGCGGTAATAGGTTTTCAGCTCGTCCGCCGATACATTCGGCTTGGCAGCGGCTTTTTTAGCGGCCATAAAAACACCTCATAAAAAATAGTTTAGCGTTAAACTATCTATTAAAGCAAAATTTGTAAAAGAGCGAGGAAAAAGTTTCGTTGCATGACAGCTATGCAAAAAAAGCAATGAAACATGCGATTTTAGATATGAAAGGGTCAGATTGGTTTAGGTGAGGATCGCAACATGAATTGCCATTCGAATGCTCATGGCTCTGAATAAGGTCATGAATGCGTTAAACAGGCAAATTCAATCTGTGCTTATTTAAACTGTATAAATCACAAGCGGTTTAACGAATGATGATCTCGTCCGCGCGGATTTGGCCCAGAATATCGCGTGATTGCTGATCCAATAAATCGATATCAAGATAATCATCTGACATGCGACGCGTCAAATTTTCCAAAGATGCGATTTCCGCATGAAGGCCTGCCAGTTCCGTTTCTAATTTGGCCGCTTCGTTCAGAATTTCGGCGCGGCGGAACAATCCGTAATCGCCCTGAACGGCCGCAAAGGTAAAGTACATCCCCAAGGCCATTGCAAATGCAATGCCTGCAATCATGCCCCAGGGAAGTGTACTTTTGTTGCTCATAGACTGCCTCAGCCCTATTTTTTAGGGCTTTTATTGTTGTGTCAGTAGTATGTCACAGGTGATTCGTTTTGTGAATCCCCTAATGAGTCGAAAAATAAAAAAACCCGCAAAATCCATGCGGGTCTTTTGAATCTATAGCCTATCCAAAGGGTTAGTTTGCGATAGATGCCTGATAAATACTTTCAATCGCGCCATCTAGGGCCCTGTCAAATTCAGCATCGCTTTGCTTGGCATTTAGTTTTTCGGTCAATGCCCGTGAAAAACTTGCGATCATAGCGCGGTTTTCGGACAAACGTGCGTTTGCCTCATCCATTGCATATCCTCCTGATAGGGCAACGACACGCAAAACACGGGAGTGATCGGCCAAATCCGCATATAGGTTTGAAACCTCTGGCAGGGTCAGCTTCAGCATGATGTTTTGATCGTCTGATAGGGTGTTCAAGCGGCGCAAAATGTGATCATGCAGGATTTGTTCTGCCTCGGCTTTATCTGTAATGCTGATGGTGACCTCTGGTTCGATGATTGGTATCAGGCCGTGGCCCAAAATCTGAATGCCGATGTCGAATTGCTGATCCACCACGGCGGCGATCCCAGCGTCATTGGCCCCATCAATGACGGAGCGCATTTTTGTGCCAAAGATGTTCTTTTCGACGGCACGTGCCAAAAGCGCGTCCAAATCAGGCATGGGTTTCAAAACGCGCGTGTCGTTTTCAGGATCTGCCAATCCTTTATCCACCTTAAGAAACGGCACAACGCCACAAGTGTTCCACAGGTAATCGGCGGCAGGGGTGCCCTCAACTTCACGATCCATGGTCATTTCAAACAGGATGGCGCCCAAAACACGATCCCCATTGAATGCAGAGGATGTCATGATGCGCGAACGCATTTGGTGGATCAGGTCGAACATTTCACCGTCACCAGAATATTCGTTTTCCTCAACACCATACAACTTCAATGCCTTTGGCGTTGATCCACCAGATTGATCCAAAGCTGCAATAAATCCAGGCGCGGATTTGATACGGTCGAATTGTTGGGATCTGGTGTCTTGGCTCATGAAAACGTCCTACATCTATACTTTTCTTTGGTAGTACCGACATAGGACGAGGTGCGCAATTCTGGTTGCGCTATCATTGGATGAAGTTTTTTGATGGCTTATCCGCCGTGGTTTGCCTTCATCATTTGTTCGTGAACGGCAACCATGCCGCGCGCGGCCAAATCGGATACTTCGCTTGCGTGTTTTTGCAAGGCGGCAACCACATCGCCATTATCCGAGGTTTGGGTCACGATCACACCGTTTTCCACAATCTCGATCTCTGTTTCAATGCTAGCGCCCTGTTCAAATCGGATGGACAGGGTCGGGCTTTGGATCGGGACTTCGGGGTTGTCGCCTTGTTCGACGCGGGTGATCATTTCGGCCACGTGATTGATCAGGGAATCTGCCACCTTGGGATCATCGGATAGGGTGGTGGTGACAATCCCGTTTTCGATGTTTTTGACATCTCGCGTAATAGCGGGATGTTGTTGGAACAGTGTGCGCATATGTGCCACTTCGTCCTGTGTCGTGTTCTTACCGTTTAGCATCGGCATCACTTCGTCGTGTTAGTGTTGTCCGTTTCCACTATGGTGCATGTGATGGCCAGAGTGGCCCGACATCATTTGCGCCGTTGCATATACGCCCAAGCTAAAAAATGCGATGCATCCAAGTGCGACAAGACCAATCCGTTTCACAACGTGTAACCCTACTGATTAAGGGCCGCGACACCGGGAAGGGTTTTGCCCTCCATCCATTCTAAAAACGCGCCGCCCGCGGTTGAGATGTATGTAAACTTATCCGCGGCCTCGGCATTATTCAATGCGGCAACTGTGTCACCTCCGCCTGCCACAGAAATCAAATCACCTGTTTGGGATAGTTGCGCGGCAGCAGCAGCAGCGGCGTTTGTGGCCCGATCAAAGGGTTCGATCTCAAACGCACCCAAAGGTCCGTTCCAAATCAGGGTTTTGGCCGATTTGAACACTTCTGTGATTTGCGCAACACTCTCTGGTCCTGCATCCAGGATCATCGCATCCACGGGGCACGCATCGGCGGCCACTGTTTCGTTTGCGGCGTTCGCGGCGAATTCGCGGGCAACGACCACATCTCGCGGCAGAATGATTTTGCAATCTTCGCCTGCGGCTTTGGCTATAATTTCTGTGGCGGTGCCTGTCATGTCATGTTCAGCTAGCGATTTGCCAACATCCACACCTTGTGCCGCAAGGAAGGTGTTTGCCATACCGCCCCCAATCACTAAATAATCCACCTTGGCCACCAAATTCCCCAACAGCTCTAATTTGGTTGAAACTTTCGCGCCCCCGACCACAGCAACAACGGGACGTTTTGGGGTTGCAAGCGCGGCTTCGAGCGCGCTGAGTTCGGCTTGCATCAAGCGGCCCGCACAGGAGGGCAGGCGGCGCGCCACTCCTTCGGTTGAGGCATGTGCACGGTGCGCCGCCGAAAAGGCATCATTACAATAAACATCACCCAAGGCCGCCAATTGATCGGTAAAATCGGCGTCATTCTTTTCCTCGGCTTTGTGAAAACGGGTGTTTTCCAACAAGACAACCTGACCCTGTTGGGCCGCACCAATCGCCGCTGCGGTGGCGGGGCCAACGCAATCTGCCACAAACAAAACGGGGGCGGATAGGTGTTGTTCCAGCGCGGGCACCAAATGGCGCAGGCTCATCCCATCCACGCGTTCGCCCTTGGGCCGTCCGAAATGGGCCAATAGGATCGGTGTGCCGCCTGCGGCTAGAATGTCACGCACGGTGGGGGCAATTTTTTCAATACGGGTGGCGTCCATCACATGACCATCCTGCATTGGCACATTGATATCAACGCGTGTTAAAACGCGTTTGCCTGCCAATTCCATGTCATCCAGTGTTTTCCAGCCCATAATGCCACCCATAGTCTTCGTTACGTTGGGCGCTAGATCGCGTGTTTTGGCAAATTGGTCAATGCTGCATCTTGTCCTAAGTGCCAAAGAACTTTAGGTAATGCCCAACAATTCAGATAGGAGCGCCCGATGGCCGAGTATAAAGACCCAGAAAACACAATCCTAATGGAGCTTAAGGACGGAACAGTTGTGATTGAACTGCTACCTAATATTGCCCCAAATCACTGCGCACGCATGAAGGAATTGGCGCGCTCTGGCCAATATGACAATGTGTGTTTCCACCGTGTGATTGACGGGTTCATGGCGCAAACGGGTGACGTGCAATACGGCAATATGGAAAATGATTTCGATATCGGTATGGCGGGCCGCGGTGGTTCCGACCTGCCAAATGTTGCGCAGGAATTTTCTGGTATCCCGCACGATCGCGGTACTTTGGGTGCAGCGCGTTCGCAAAACCCAGACAGCGCAAACAGCCAGTTTTTCATCAACTTTAACGACAACCATTTCCTAAACCGTCAATACACAGTCTATGGCCGTGTGACTTCAGGCATGGAACATGTGGATGCCATCGTGAAAGGCGAACCACCCATGCATCCTGATCGCATGATCAGCGTGAAGGTTGCTGCCGATGCGTAAGCTTGCGTTGATCTTGGGCCTGATGGCAGGGACGGCACAGGCCACAGGCATTGAAATTCAGGTTGCAGGGCAGGCGAATGGGACAATCACCATTGACCTATTCGAAGATGTCGCCCCACAACACGCGGAGCGGATTACGCGCCTCGCCTTAGAAGGGGCCTATGACGGCGTGGTGTTTCACCGCGTGATCGAAGGCTTCATGGCCCAAACGGGTGATGTGGAATACGGTAAAATGGGTGGCAACCTGTCCTATGCAGGACGTGGCGGCTCAAGCTATCCCAACCTAACTGCCGAATTTTCGGATGTGCCTTATGATCGCGGTGTTGTGGGCATGGCCCGTTCGCAAAGCCCCAACAGCGCGAATAGCCAGTTCTTTATCATGTTTGAACCAGGTTATTTTCTAAACGGTCAATACACAGTGATCGGACAAGTTACCAAGGGCATGGACGTTGTGGATACGATCAAACTGGGCAAGGGGAGCAATGGTGCCGTGATCGGTCAACCCGATGCGATGATGAAGGTATCGGTGATCGACTAAACCCCAAACTTTAAAACCAAAAAGGGCACAGATGCGAACTGCACTGTGCCCTTTTTTGATGGACGTACTGGTGCTGGATTACCCCAGTTGCACCAAAGCGTGGCGTTTTTTACCCGCGGACAATTTGATAGGCGATGACAACGCTTCTGCGGTGATCATCAGACCCCCGTCTGTCAGGGGTTTATCGTTCAACTTGGCACCGTTTTCGGCAATCAGGCGCTTGGCTTCTTTGCCGGATTTCACAAGGCCCGATTTCACGATCAATTGCACGACTGAAACCCCATCACCAATCTCATCATGGCTTAGGGTCAATGTAGGCAGATCATCGCCAACACCGCCTTTTTCAAAGACTTCGCGCGCGGTGGCTTCGGCCGCTTTAGCGGCCTCTGCACCATGCAGCAATGCGGTGACCTCATTTGCCAAAATCACCTTGGCATCATTAATTTCAGAACCCGCAAGCGCACCAAGGCGATCACATTCCGCAACAGGCAGTTCGGTGTATAATT
>JAFMKS010000090.1 GCA_017852835.1 Paracoccaceae bacterium | reverse complement strand
ACAGACCGCAAACGCGCAACTGGCATGGGCAGTGCAAAATCAGGGACAGCGCATTTTTGGGCGATGAAAGTCAGCTCTGTCGCACTTCTTATCCTGATCCCATTGTTCGTCTTTACCTTTGGCACCATCGTTGGCGAAGACTATGCCACCGTGACCGCATATTTTGCCCATCCGTTCCCCGCATTGATCGCCGCGCTGACATTGATCGTTGGGTTTGAGCACTTCCAATCCGGTGCTCAGGTGTTGATCGAAGACTACGTGCACGGGCTGGCACAAAAAATCACCATCATCCTAATCAAGTGCATCTCATACGGTCTGATGGCCATGGGTTTGTTCGCAATTGCAAAACTGGCACTCTAAGAGGCGAAGCAGATGACAGAATATACATACGAAACACATGAATATGACGTTGTTGTTGTGGGCGCTGGCGGTGCTGGTTTGCGCGCAACATTGGGCATGGCAGAGCAGGGTTTGCGCACTGCCTGTGTGACCAAGGTTTTCCCAACCCGTTCACACACTGTGGCGGCGCAGGGCGGCATTGCGGCGTCACTATCCAACATGGGGCCTGACCATTGGCAGTGGCACATGTATGACACCGTCAAAGGATCAGATTGGCTGGGTGACACGGATGCGATGGAATACCTTGCTCGTGAAGCGCCCAAGGCAGTTTATGAATTAGAACATTACGGCGTTCCTTTCAGCCGTACGGAAGAGGGTAAAATTTACCAACGCCCGTTTGGTGGTCACACCACAGAATTTGGCGAAGGCCCCCCCGTTCAACGGACCTGTGCCGCTGCGGACCGTACAGGTCACGCGATTTTGCACACGCTTTATGGTCAGTCCCTGAAAAACAATGCAGAATTTTACATCGAATATTTTGCGATTGATCTGATCATGTCAGACGATGGCCAATGTCAGGGTGTTGTATGTTGGAAATTGGACGATGGGACATTCCACGTCTTTAACGCGAAAATGGTTGTTTTGGCGACTGGCGGATATGGCCGTGCCTATTTCAGCGCGACATCTGCCCATACCTGTACTGGGGACGGCGGCGGCATGGTTGCCCGCGCGGGTCTGCCGTTGCAGGATATGGAGTTTGTTCAGTTCCACCCAACAGGCATCTATGGTTCTGGGTGTTTGATCACAGAAGGTGCACGCGGGGAAGGCGGATACTTGACCAACTCAGAAGGCGAGCGTTTCATGGAACGCTACGCACCCCACTACAAAGATCTTGCGCCGCGTGATTATGTATCACGCTGTATGACAATGGAAATTCGTGAAGGCCGCGGTGTCGGTGCGGGTGGCGACCACATCCATCTAAACCTAAGCCACTTACCAGCGGATGCCTTGGCAGAACGTCTGCCAGGTATTTCAGAAAGCGCGAAAATTTTCGCAGGTGTTGATGTGACCAAAGAACCGATCCCGGTTCTGCCAACTGTTCACTACAACATGGGCGGCGTTCCAACAAACTATTGGGGTGAGGTTTTGAACCCATCTGCCGAAGATCCAAATGCAATCGTACCTGGCCTTATGGCTGTGGGTGAGGCGGGTTGCGCCTCGGTTCACGGTGCAAACCGTTTGGGTTCAAACTCATTGATTGACTTGGTTGTCTTTGGACGTGCCGCGGCGATCCGCGCAGGTCAGATCGTGGATGCAAATGCTGCAAACCCTGTGTTGAACCAAGCCTCTGTTGACCAGGCCTTTGATCGTTTTGATGGATTGCGTCATTCCAAGGGCGCATTGCCAACAGCAGATTTGCGTTTGGAAATGCAGCGCACCATGCAAGAGGACGCGGCGGTGTTCCGTACATCCGAAACATTGGCGCAAGGCGTTGAAAAAATGACTGCGATTGCCGCCAAAATGGATGATATCCAAGTCACCGACCGGTCGCTGGTTTGGAACAGTGATCTGATGGAAACATTGGAACTGACGAACCTAATGCCAAACGCGCTTGCCACAATCGCAGGGGCCGAAGCACGCAAAGAAAGCCGTGGCGCCCATGCGCATGAGGATTTCACAGAGCGTGATGATGATAATTGGCGTGTGCACACAATCGCGAAAGTCGAAGGCAAAGATGTCGATCTAAGCTATCGGCCAGTGATTGTTGATCCGCTGACCACAGAAGGTCAGGGCGGCATCTCGCTTGAGAAGATCGCGCCAAAGGTTCGTACGTTCTAATGTTACTACAATCGCAATTATGATTTGCCCAGACCGATTTTAACGCCAGTTAAGGCATAGAAAGGAACTACGTTATGGTTCAATTTGCACTGCCCAAAAATTCACGAGTGAAACGTGGAAAAACATGGCCCAAGCCAGAAGGCGCAACCAATTTGCGCAAATTTGATATCTATCGCTGGACACCAGATGATGGTGAAAACCCACGCGTTGATACTTATTTCGTGGATATGGATACCTGTGGCCCGATGGTTTTGGATGCGTTGATTAAGATCAAAAACGAAATTGATCCAACCCTGACGTTCCGCCGGTCTTGTCGCGAGGGGATTTGTGGATCGTGTGCGATGAACATCGATGGGATCAACACATTGGCCTGTATCTATGGTATGGATGAAATTAAGGGCGATGTGAAAATCTATCCTCTGCCACACATGCCTGTGGTCAAGGATTTGATCCCCGATTTGACGCATTTCTACGCACAACACGCATCAATCATGCCGTGGTTGGAAACAAAAACAAACCGTCCTGCAAAGGAATGGAAACAGTCAATTGAGGACCGCAAAAAACTTGATGGACTATATGAATGTGTGATGTGCGCGTCTTGCTCAACATCCTGCCCATCCTATTGGTGGAACGGCGATCGTTATCTGGGTCCAGCAGCACTATTGCATGCCTATCGCTGGATCATCGATAGCCGCGATGAAGCCACAGGCGAACGTTTGGACGAATTGGAAGATCCGTTTAAATTGTACCGCTGCCACACAATCATGAATTGTGCGAAAACCTGCCCCAAGGGATTGAACCCTGCCAAGGCGATTGCCGAAATCAAAAAGATGATGGTGGAACGCACAATCTAAAGTATTTCGGATCACTTGCGTGATCCGACCAGCGCCGTCCCCCTTTGGGAGACCGCGTTTTTTATCTGGGTGATTGGTTGGCCTTCATACAGAAGTTAGGCGGCGTTTCGGATGGCGCACGTGTTTCTGCGCCGCACATCATGCATTTGAACATGACCCCTGCGTGATTATCCCCAGAACGATCGCGCCGCCAACGGCATATGCGGGTTTTGCGATTTCGGAAAATCGCAAGGAGGACGAATGCGAGGATAAGGCCGATTATGATGTGCATGGTATTTTTTAACGTCCATGGTCGCAGTTCTTTACACCCAGCCAAACGTCAGATTGGCAAGCGCCGACCTCCCCGTCAACCAGTAGGGGTTTGCCGTCGGCAAAATGAGAGGCGGTATTCGCGCCACCCGAGGTCGGATTGGCAATAACGTCATGCATGTATTTCACGCCGCAATCGCACGATTTGATCGGCGGCCGCCGCTACCTCGGCCCCTTTTTTCACGAAGTGATCTTCAAACGTTTTTGTGTGAAACTCGGTCTCTTGGAAATGATGTGGTGTTAGCGAAACGGACAGTACAGGCACTCCTGTTTCAAGACCAACGCTCATTAGGGCCTCAACCACAGTTTGGGCCACGAAATCATGCCGATAAATCCCACCGTCCACAACAAAGGCGGCGCACACCACGGCGTCATATTTGCCTGTTTTTGCAAGTTCTTTCGCGATTAGGGGCATTTCAAATGCGCCTGGAACTTCGAAACTGGCGACATCCGCATCGGGCAGGGCGGCACGAAACCCATCCAGCGATTTTGAAACAATGTTGGAATGCCATTTTGCTTGGACATAGGCGATTTGGGTGCGCATCATGAAATCTCCTTATTCACGCGTACTTCACCCAAGGCGATCACACGACAGCACACCGATCAGGATCGGTGCATTGCGTCTTCTCTTTCATCCGGACTGTAACCGTCGGCCCAGGAATTGCACCTGATCTGCTGACCTCATCGCTGAGCGCTCGCGGGCTTGGGTTTCCCCTTACCGCCGGTGGGGAATTTCGCCCCGCCCTGAGAATTTTTGTGTGATACCAAAACACTGTATAAGGTCAAGCGGGATTGTTTTGATCACAAAAATGATTGCCATGGAGGCTTTGGATCGGCTTAGTACATGCATTAGGATTCATGCATGAGTGGAACAAAGTAATGAACCATAAACCTCAAGACGCAGAGGCACGGCGCAAGGTAAAGCCCGTCATTTGTTATCCAAACGAAACCCTGCCTATTCCTGATTTGAACAGATATCGCGCGGCGCGACAGGGTGCAGAGAAGGTAGACGAAATTCTGGTGCCTGCGCGGGATGCACGGACATTTCGTGCCGATGCTGGGCAGTTTTTTCGCATTTCTTCTGTCGAGGGGTCGCAGGTGGGCGACCTGAACCTGTTTCATGCTACAAATCTGAACGAACGGTTTTATTCGGGTAAAACCCGCGCGCTTCATGGCACGCACATCACAACAGGGGAACGCATGTGGTCATCCTTTCCCTATTTGCGTCCCATGGCAACGATTGTTGAAGATACGCTCAATTGGTACGGCATGGATGAATACGGCGGGTCGGTGCATGATGTAATTGGAACGCGCTGCGACCCCTATACGGGGAATTTATTGTCGGGAGATCAGTATCATCACTGTTGCCATTCCAACCTAACCCGCGCAATGGCGGATCATATGCAGGGTCGCCTTCAGGATGCAGAACCGCATGTGCATGACGTTCTGAATGTTTTCATGTGCACAGGTTTTACGCGCGACACAGGCCAATATTTCATGAAGGCAAGTCCCGTGCGCCCAGGGGATTATTTGGAATTCTTCGCAGAAATCGATTTGTTGGGCGCGCTTTCGGCCTGTCCAGGCGGGGATTGTTCCGCCGAACATTCCAGTGACGTTGCCGCCTGTTATCCCTTGTTGGTTGAGGTCTTTGCCCCAACCAATAATGCGCTTGATGGTTGGCTGTCCCCGCCCGTCAATGGATATGTTGGATCACACGGGCGCGATTAACGCCCGTGGATATAATGCAAACTGTCAAATTCTGATCGCCATTTGGCCACGTCTGCCGCGATGCCTGCAGGATCATTTGCGCGCAGGGCGTCGTTAATCAAGTGCGCAAGGCGTGGCATGTGTTCAGGGGTCATGCCCCATCGCACCAATTCCGGTGTTCCGATGCGCAATCCGTTCATATCGCCCTCAACCGCCTCAATCGGTAAACCGATCCCACAGGCAAGAAACCCAGCCTGGCGCAGGGTTTTTGACGCCGCTTGTCCTCCGGCATAGCCTGCAGCGCGGATGGCGAATTGATGGGAGGATGTGGGCCCTGTTGCAGTTTCAAATACGGGCATGCCCAGCTTTTGCATCTCTGCCGCTAACGCCTGCGCTGTATCCACCATGGCCGTAGCATAGGCCTGACCATGATCGCGCCAATCCAACATGGCAATGGCAAGGGCTGCTGATTTCGCCGCATCAA
>JAFMKS010000089.1 GCA_017852835.1 Paracoccaceae bacterium | reverse complement strand
ATCAACGATTAAGCACACGCCCGTGGGCGGTTAACAGGGCTGAGGCAACGAAGCCCCCGCCCTTCCGAACGGGCGCGGGCTGGATCATACGCGATTAGTCTTCGCTCTCGCTCAGACCGCGCATGATCTTGTTCGAGAATGAAGATCAGCACACCCTAGGGCAGCAGTTTTTCCACCAAATCGGGCAGGTCGGCAAAGTGGGACAGGATTGCGTCAGGGTTTAGGGCGTTCACATCCTCATCCCCTGGGCCGAAATCGACAAGGATGCTGGGCACGCCTACGGCGCGGGCGGTGCTGTGGTCGGTCAGCGTATCACCGATCATGCAGGAGCGTGATACATCCCCCCCTGCCTGTTCAACCGCCGCGATATAGGGCGCGGGATCGGGTTTGCGCACGGGCAGCGTATCGGCCCCGATCAGCGCATGAAAAAAATCGCGCGCCCTTAGATCGCGCATCAGTTGTTCCGCCAATCCCGCAGGTTTATTCGTGCAAATCGCCACACGGTCCCCGCGATCGCGCAGCGTGTGAACCGCCTCTAACGCGCCCTCAAAAAACACAGTTTGGGCGGATAGGTTAGCGCCATAGGCCTCAAGCAGTATCGGATAATATTTATCAACCAGTGCCTTATCCACATCCCCTTGACGCGACAGGCCAAGGCGCAGCATGGCCCGTCCCCCGCGCAGGGCCGTGGCCTGATCCGCCGCTTGCGACAGGCCCGCAATCCCCATATCGGCAAAACACACATTCGCCGCAGCAATCAAATCCCCACTGGTGTCCGCCAGCGTCCCATCCAAGTCAAAAACGATTGTGCGCATTGGCGGTATCCCTTTGTTGATCGGCGAATTTTTGCCATGCACTGAAATAAAACGCAACCGAAGTTGAAACCACGCCCCCTTGCGCCGAGGGGCACAATGGTTAAAACGGCATCAAATGGTATTAAGGAATTGAGCATGGGTATTGCAGTCGTCATTTTAGCGGCAGGAAAAGGAACGCGGATGAATTCGGACCTGCCCAAGGTGCTGCACCCCATCGCGCAGGTTCCCATGCTGGCCCATGCGATCAAATCAGCGCAGGCCACAGACCCAGATCACATTGTTGTTGTCGCTGGAAATGGCGCCGATGCCGTGCGCAAAGCAACCGCAGAGTATGCCCCCGATGCGCAGGTTGTGTTACAAGAAGAACAGTTGGGCACAGGCCATGCCGTCGCACAGGCAAAAGCGGTGCTGGGGGATTATGACGGCGATATTCTGGTCCTATATGGCGACACCCCATTCATCAGCGATCAAACCATTGCCGACATCGCCACAGCCCGCGCCAATGCAGATTTGGTCGTTCTGGGATTTCATGCGGCGGATCCGGGCCGCTATGGCCGATTGGTGACCGATGGCGATACGTTGGAAAAGATCGTTGAATATAAGGACGCAAGCGAAGAAGAACGCGCCATAACATTGTGCAACAGTGGTGTAATGGCCGCACGCGCGGCGGATATGTTTGATTGGATCGACGCCACAGGAAACGAAAATGCATCTGGCGAATATTACCTAACCGATTGCGTTGAAATCGCACGAACACGCGGCAAAACAACCATTTGCGTAATTTGTGATGAGGCTGAAACACTGGGCGTCAATTCACGCGCCCAATTGGCCGAGGCTGAAGCCGCCTTTCAATCCCGCGCGCGGGCCGAGGCGATGGAAAACGGCGTCACACTCTGTGCCCCTGACACGGTGCATTTCGCCTATGATACCGTGATTGGTCGCGACACAGTGGTTGAACAAAACGTTGTCTTTGCACCAGGCGTCACCGTGGAAAGCGGAGCCACCATCCGCGCCTTTTCCCACCTAGAGGGTTGCCATGTCGCGCGCGGTGGGATCATCGGCCCCTACGCCCGCCTGCGCCCCGGTGCGGAATTATCCGAAGATGTGCGTATCGGCAATTTTGTTGAGATCAAAAACGCGCTGATCGGCGAAGGATCCAAGGTCAATCACCTAAGCTATGTTGGCGATGCCGAAATTGGCAGCGGATCAAACATTGGGGCGGGGACGATCACCTGTAACTATGACGGTGTGATGAAACATAAAACAACGATCGGGAATGATGTCTTTGTCGGGTCAAACACATTGCTGGTGGCCCCTGTAACGCTGGGCAATAAATCCATGACCGCGACAGGCGCCGTGATCACCAAAGATGTTCAGGCAGAGGCATTGGCCATTGCCCGTGTGGATCAGGTCAACAAACCGCGCACGGCGGTCAAACTATTTGATATTTTAAGAAAACGTAAAGCCAAAAGAAATTCGGAGACGTCGTAATGTGTGGGATCGTAGGAGTATTAGGCAGCCATGAGGCCGCGCCAATTTTGGTTGATGCCCTGAAACGTTTGGAGTACCGCGGTTATGACAGCGCGGGGATCGCAACCGCGCATAACGGTGCACTCAGCCGTCGCCGCGCGGTGGGAAAACTGGCCGAACTTTCCGATGTATTGGTGCATGATCCACTGATTGGAAAAGCCGGCATCGGACATACCCGTTGGGCCACCCATGGTGAACCCAGCGTGAAAAACGCCCACCCCCACCAAAAAGAACAAGTCGCAGTGGTCCATAATGGCATTATCGAAAATTTCCGCGAGCTTCGCGAGGAATTGGCAAACCACGACCTGCACCCCGAAACGGACACGGATACCGAAACCGTTGCGATGTTAACGCATCACATGTTGACGAATGGCATGACGCCCATTGATGCTGCGCGTGAAACGGTTTCCAAATTGGAAGGCGCCTTTGCCCTATGCTTTTTGTTTCAGGGTGAAGAAGACCTGTTGATTGTCGCGCGCAAGGGCTCTCCCCTTGCGATCGGATATGGGGACAATGAAATGTTCGTGGGGTCAGATGCAATTGCATTGGCACCTATGACGAACCGCATCACTTATTTGGACGAAGGCGATTTTGCGGTCCTAACGCGCAATTCAGTTCAGATCTGGGATGCGCAAGGTGCGCTTGCCAATCGTGAGGTGCGCACCATCCGTGGTGAGGCGGGCCGCTATGACAAAGATGGCTATCAACATTTCATGGCCAAGGAAATCCATGAACAACCCAGCGTGATCAGCAAGGCAATCAAACATTATCTGGGTGCAGATGGGCATAGCGTGACCCTGCCTGGCGAAGGATTGGATTTCACCCAATTTGATCGCATTACCATGGTGGCCTGTGGCACAGCCAATCTGGCATGTTTCACGGCGAAATATTGGTTTGAGCAGGTGGCACGCATTCCTGTCGAGGTGGATATTGCCTCTGAATTCCGCTACCGCGAACCGCCCATTTCCGATCGCACACTTGCCATTTTCGTCAGCCAGTCTGGCGAAACTGCAGATACGCTTGCGGCATTACGCTATTGTCAGGGCAAGGCCGCAAAAATCCTATCTATCGTAAATGTGGATGAAAGTTCTATCGCGCGGGAAAGTGATTTGGCACTGCCGATTTTGGCAGGTGCGGAAATTGGCGTCGCCTCGACCAAGGCGTTTACATGTCAGCTGACGTTGTTGTTGTCGCTTGCGATCAAGGCCGCAACAGAACGGGGTACAAAATCAGAAGCCGAGTGTGAATTGATCGTACATCACATGCGCAGTTTGCCCGCACTGATCAATCGCGCATTGGATCAGAAGGACCAATTCGAGCGCGCCGCACATAAATTGGCACAAGCCCGTGATATCCTGTTTCTGGGACGTGGAGCGATGTACCCATTGGCCCATGAAGGCGCCCTAAAGCTAAAAGAAATTAGTTATATACATGCCGAAGCTTATGCATCAGGTGAATTAAAACACGGCCCTCTTGCATTGATTGATGATCAGGTTCCTGTGGTTGTTTTAGCACCCAAAGACAGCCTTTACGACAAATCCATTTCCAACGTCCAAGAGGTCATGGCACGCAAGGGGCGCGTGTTGTTATTGTCCAATGGCGCGGGCCTACAGGACGCGGGGGACGATATCTGGATCGGGATCGAAATGCCCGATATTCACGAAGTGGTCGCCCCGATCCTATACGCTGTTCCTGCCCAATTGCTGGCCTATTACACAGCCCTTGCCAAAGGTACGGATGTGGACCAACCGCGCAATTTGGCAAAGTCTGTTACAGTGGAATAAGATCGACCCATGTCCAAAACTGCGATTGCCAATATTGGTGAAAACGACTTTGATCATTGGCGACAGATGTTCTTGGATTTTGCAAATTTGCATGATGTCACCCCAACACCCGAGGGGGTGGCAAGGACTTGGGGCTGGCTTTGCGATCCAACGCACCCAGAAACAGGATTGATTGTACGCATAGGAGAAAAGGTCGTGGGATTTGTTCATTACCGCCTGCAACCAAGTGCGCTGCGGGGCACCCAGATCCTGTACCTTGACGACCTATTCGTAACTGAAACGCATCGCGGCAGTGGTGTGGCCGATGATATCATGGATCGCTTAAGCGAAATTGCACAAGAACACGGCTGCAGCGCCATCCGATGGGACACCCATGCCACCAACGAACGCGCCCGTCGGTTTTATGAACGCCATGCTAAAAACACCAATTGGATTACGTATGAAATGCCCGTTAATTCTCAGTGATTGGACAAAATTAGGTGTCTTTTACCGTTCCCAATTTCCGTGCTAACCGGACCGAATACAACGTATAAACAAGTGTATTGATTTAGGGATGAAAATAATATGACCGTCGATGAAGCCCTAGAAACGCTACGTGAATTGGCAGACCCCGCCACTATTGAGGGGAAGGCCGCCTATCACAAGATTGACCGCCCCTATATCGGAACGAACAATCAAATCCTAAACGACATCGGAAAAGAGTGGCGGCGCGCCTTGGATTTGGATCAGCGGATCGCATTGGCCCGTGGGTTGTGGGCTACGAATATATTCGAAGGTCGCGTGATGGCCTCAAAATTACTGACCCAAGCGCGCATTCGCCCCGATCAGGCGGTCTGGGATTTGATCACCAGCTGGGTCGATGATTTTGACAGTTGGGCCATTGCCGATCACGCCTGTATGGCTGGGCAAAAGCGGGTGGTCGCCGACCCTACGCGTTTGGATCAGGTGGAAACATGGATCACATCGGATCATATGTGGCGACGCCGCGCGGCCTTTGTCATCACCCTGCCCTACACAAAACAGAATTTTCCCAAACCCCACGAAATTCAGGCGCGCGAACGTGTATTGGGCTGGGCTGCAGAGCTGGCAAACGATCATGATTGGTTCATTCAAAAGGCAATCGCATGGTGGGTGCGCGATCTGTCGCGCCATGATGCAGCGCGTGCTCAAAATTTCCTGAACCGTTTCGGGGATGACCTAAAACCCTTTGCCCGAAAAGAAGCCGCCCGTCACATGAATTAGGGCGCGTAAAAATTCAACACGGAACTCAGAAAAATCATGTTTGAGCCCTTGCGACTATGCGGCGATAACTCTAGCTTATCCCCATGACTGTACCGTTGATTGACCCCTTTGCGCGCGCGATCACTTACCTTCGCGTTTCTGTCACTGACCGCTGCGATTTTCGTTGCGTCTATTGCATGGCAGAAAACATGCAGTTTTTACCGAAAAAGGAACTGCTGACCCTAGAAGAGCTGGACCGT
>JAFMKS010000025.1 GCA_017852835.1 Paracoccaceae bacterium | reverse complement strand
TCCCACAATCAGAAATTATTGGTATGTTCGAGGCTATATCCCATCGCCCTGATCTGCTTGATTTTGATCATTAATCGACATTGCCAAAGATCATGCTTCTGACACGAAGCATCTCATACTTGTCGTATTGAGATGCAGGATATGATAAATATGATAGCTACTGAGCCGAAAGCTAATTCCCCCAAAAGTTTTTCAAATATCCGTGACAATATGTAATTGGAGCGACTGGCTTTCAATCCTACATCTATACCGCAGACACGATTGAGGAGATTAGGATGTTTTTTCCGTTAAAATTTGTAGCAGCAAATATCTTTATGGCTGGTGTAACCGCAGGTGCTATAGGTGGCGCTGCAGCGGTGTATGTGCTGTCTGATAAGCAACGGAGAGAGAAACTCAAAGACTGCGCTGAAAAAATGCGTGAGAACTGCAAACCAAAGTGGAATACAAAGTCAACGGTCCCAACTTCATAATCCTGAACCTGTTTTAATAGCTTTGGATGATCCTACGTCGTTCACAGGTGCTGACATATGATACTTCTGTACGAATATTATATATCGTGAATTTACCAGTGATTGGATGGGGATTAAGTATTTCGTACATCTGGTAAAGCGTATTCATTTGATGCAGGTACAAATCACCTTGTAGTGCGCTATTGGCGTCTGCGACATTTATCAGGTCGTATTCTTCTTCTGCTGTCTCAATGTACGGCGCGACTGGGAAATCCCTAAGTATGAAGGGTTGTGCCCTCCATCCAGTGACATCAAATTCTTCTAAAGCTATGTTCGATCGATAAAATTCAAATGCGACCTCGAAGTTACCGCAAAGATAGTCTGCTGCAGAGGCAGGCGTTGAAAGTCCCAGTGATAAAATGATTGCTCCAAATTTTTGCATTATCAAATCGCTCCGATGAGAAGAGTACGCCTTATTCCAGATCACCTGATCCAGTGATCAATCCAACCGGCCTTCCAAAAAATAAACCGCGTTCCGTAGCACAATACGACCCAAATAGGAGCTACAATTAGCAACCAGAGAACAAAGTTTTGCGTAAGTAAAAGCGCCAAATCATTGATTTGTAGACCCAATAATATTGTAATGGCATAGGGGATGAATTGCTTCAGTATGAATTGAGTAAGCGAGGTCATAACCCCAAGATAGTTCTGGTTACATCCAAAGACTACTCAGAAAAGCGTAGCTATTCGAATATTTTTGTATAATGAAATATGAGGTTAAATACAGACTAATGTCAGAGCCACCTAAAGAAGCACCACTCTGGTTTAGGGCCATCACATACCTCGTTCTAATTGCCGTAATTTCATGGCTGTTTTTTTAGTATTGGCGCATGTGACAAGAAACACATGATAATTGGTTTGGCGCAGACATTTGTACATGCTAATCATTTCGTATGAAGAAGTTTATCATTTGGTTTTTATTGGTGGTGTTTCCATCGTCAGTCTTTGCTCAAGACTTTGTCTGTGCGTTGCGAGAGAAGCATGAAGTCCGATTTAAATCGACCTTACCAGAAAATGGTTTGGAAATTTACACCAGTTCAGCAGATGATTTTTATGGTAACGAACCACTATCCCTGATGTCGTTACCAAAATATTTTGTTATGAACGGGTCTCGCATAGACAAATTTTTGCAGTCATACGAAGAGATGAATATTCAGCCTTTGACACATTTTGGTGAATATTCTTGGCACGTTTATTTGGCTTATTTAACTGACGCAGACGGGGATGGCCTTTCCGATGAGCAGACATTTGATATGCACTTTGACTTTAAAGACAAAAAGATACAAACCTTACTTATAACAGAAAATTTATCTGAATATTACTTTAGCCATGTCACAAGAAAAGTCATAAATTACGTATTTGAATGCGTTCACGCCGATGGCTAACTTCTTTTTGATCCAAGGTGCATGAAAGCGATTTACATGGTGGTATGGACTAATTCTTTTAATTTGTAGATCGGGGTGGATACCAGCGAGGCCTGACGCATCCTGTGATTTACAAGGGGGCCCCAAGCCCCTGTAATGGCCCTAGAGTAGGGCTAACAGACTAATCTGAAGTCATGTGTAAGTGAAACTTACTTCAATGTGTGACCTCTTCTAGCTTGTCTGCTTGGATGATGCGACGGACAGACATGTGACTGATGCCCATGGTGTCTACGATCTACATTTTGTTGATCAGGTAAACTACGAATGAGACTATGACAAAAGCAACAAACGATCCGATGTAGAGCAAAGTCCTTCTGATCCGTTGCTGTTTTAGCAACTGGTTGGGCCATCTTTGTCCGCAGTTAGGACAAGTTGGGGCATCGTAGGCGCAATTCTGGCTGCAATTTGGACATTCTACTAATAAAGTCATAATGCTGATTTAGGTCGTAAGTAGCGGTTTGTGTAGCTGCTAAAGGGCTTAAATTTAGCGCCTCAACCCAGAGGTATAGCGTTAGCCTTGTTCTTCAGGATTGGTCGTCCATCAGCAGTGTTTAAGGGGATAACTTCTTTTCCATGGGAAACACATAGTGTGGGCGCATTGCGTGTTTCACCATTAAATTGAACCTCTAGATCAACGACACATAGTTTGTATTCAGTTAGTATTTCCTTCACTCGTCTAGCGATCTACCTTCTTTGTTTTGTTGTCGTACGGACCAATTAGCCCGTTTTTTATACGATCAAATGCAATTTAGTTTGCTGCAAATACAGCTATAATGCTGCCAGCCAACGGTCGATTATCTTGGTATCGAAAGTACTTGAAAAGACGAAAAAAAATGGAGATATTCTATATTTTCCGGGGACTTTCATAATTCTGTTACAAAAATGTGGTATACGTGGATCAGCAAGGTTGAGTGTGCGCTCAACTTACACATCCATACCTTTTAATGCCATTGCCTGTAGTCCATAAAACTACTGCGCCTGTGGTATTTTTTGTTTGCGCAATAGGAGATAATGCTTGAACAAATATGTAAATCTAAATGAAGTAAATGAAGGGGCCCCTGAGGCCCTTTTTTGTTGCGTCTGTGGAACGACAATCCAGTCTCAAAGAACAACGAAGAAATATTGCAGTGCAAATTGTCGTCAAAAAGCAAATCGCAATCAACAGAACTCAGCCAGTAGTACAACAAAAGCGAGAACGAATGCCGAGTTTTTTGACCGTGCCAAAAGACTGGCAGAAGTATTGTACACTTTACCCCCGGAAAAACGTCTTGGCTTTATGCAGCAACTTATCGGTGAGGCACGTGCTGGGAATACTAAGTTGCGAGAAGTTCTAACAAACCAAAAACTTCTGTGGCCGAACCCCACAGAAGAAAAGCATCTTTTTCATCGTTCTGATCCGGCCTACTGCACGATTGCACAAGCAGCCCAGTACTACTGTAAGCGGTTTTGTAAAGCGAATGTAGCTGATGTGGCCTATAACCGTGTAAAGGAACCAGACACGGGGGAAGCTATCTCCGTTAGGGTTGTCTTAAACGACAACGACGTCGAAACTGATCCTTAGCGTGACACCATAAATATAGAAACTACTTAAGGTTACGACACATAGTAACAATATCCACAACATCTACACTTTAGAAATAGCCTTTAATAGTGGTATTAGATTGTATCAAACTGAAGGTAAAATACTACTAATTCAGCATGGTATAAATGCTTTGGTGCGATGATATGGATCAATTTGTGTCGTGGAAGATAAGTAACATTCATTACTAAGACAAGTTGAAAACTGGTGTCTGAATTGGCAGGCAGATGTGAGATTTGATCAAGTAAATGGTTGTTATATTACTGGCCTTTGGTGCATATCTCTGATGTCTGAAGATATACAATTATGAAAGTCAATTTCGATGTGTCATCCCTTCACATCGTTGTATATCCCGTTCTTTCCCAGGATATCTGAATTCTTCTACGGCGATTATCGCTTTTTTTACATGCTAAACAATTTCCTTTGCCGGTCGATATACGTGGTATGACAGATCGAGAAAAAGACATTATCGCCGTTGTATGGAATGATCTAGTGTTGCGAAAACAACTAGAGGATGATCCGTATAGTCTAAGCAAAAATGATTTGAAACTGCTTGAATTGAACGATGCATTCAATAAAAAACTCACTGAAATCAACGACCAACTTCAAGCATCTAAAAGACAGCAGGCTATAAAGGCTTATCTTCAATAAGCACTGTTACGTACGTGGACACAGCTATTTGAACTAAAGGGTAGATTTCACAAACCTGTATCACGGGTTGATTGGTGGATCGTGACTTTATTGGCGATGAGAACCAACCATGTTGAGCCAATCTTTTACTACATATATAGCCAAACACTTGTAGCAATGACCATGCCTCACAAGCTTCTTTTCTTTTTGACATGACATACAGAATTTGGGTTTATTCTTCATCCCCACCTGTCCAATAACAACAATCCCAAAAAGGCCAAGAGTACGACCAGTGAGGCTAAAGTGAGTAATTTGTCTAAGAAACTTAGAAATTCCATTACTCTGCAAACACTAAAATACCATAGTGAACAACACCATAAAGAACGGCCAATATTGCTGCATAAGTGAAAAGTTTAACAAGGGTACGCATAGGTTAGATCCGTTTTCAATAGGATAGTAATTTGTTTGACTTACAACAAGGCAAAGCATTGTTTGCGCTGGGTAGACTGGCTTTACAAACAAGCAATAGCATATTTGATTTTGTTATGCTTTCGATTTAAGTCCTTCGTAATTCCAATTAAATGGTGCTGCTGGTCTGTTGACTTGCTCAAAAAACTGCAAACTACTACGATACGAATAGTAGCAGCCTGAGCAGCACTTTTTTGCATATGCTCTCGACCAACTGTGCATCGCTCAGTGCTAGAACCGCAGTTTCTGTGTAAAGTGGAATGTTACTCCTTTTAAAAGCCACCGGAGTAAGTAATTCAGATTTCGAGCTTGCAGCTTGATGGGAGGTAGATAAGTGTCCGTAACCGTATTATCCGAATATCATTGTCGTGAGGGTCAAGTTGATGAATTCATAAGGTTGGCTCACCAAATACTCCCTGCAGCTCGTCGCTCTCAAGGATGTAACAACATTTACTTTACAATTTCGCAAACTGATGAACGGCATGTAATTTTGATTGGAGTTTGGAATAGTCGCATTGATCACCAAAACTTTATCCAGCACCAAGCTGATTCAGGTAGTTTGATGATGACGCAAAAACTATTGGAAGCCTTCCCCTCACATGCATACTTATCAAACCTCGATGACTTTTAGTGATACGGGTTTTGATAAACCACTTCGGATAGAGTTTCAGATATTCATTGAATTGAAGAGCATCATTTCAGTCAGAATAAGGCAACTTTGAAGTTCATTTGACAATAATTTTCATGTGGCGCAAGTCATATTTTGTTTGAACCACATCAGTGCCTTGATCTTACTCTGGCACTTGGGGCAATTTTACAAATTGTGCGGAGCTCTAGTTCCCCAAAGCAAGGTTACTATTCGCCAGTGACTCTTTACAATCTGAATATCTAGTTTCGATACCTATGTTGCATCAACCGCACCGATAAGTAGCCTTTCAGAAAAGTACCAAAACGCCATCTATTTGCACAGAAAAACCATGAAAGTTTGCAGAGTTTAATTGAACAAATTACTTTAGTTTAGCTTGTAGTTAGAAGGCGGACAAATCATGTCATCTTCAGTTTTGATAACAGGTACACCAGAAGACGGGTACCGAGGTAATCCTAGTCCCGTATTTATCATGTGAAGATAGTCACGGTAAGTCATATTCATTTGTGGCTTGATGGGACCAATGAAATCCCCTTGTGTTGGTATTTCTTTCATGTCGAGCACTCCAAGTTGTAAACAGCTTACTCTTGCAAAGTTCATACCAAAAAATTTGGGTTCAGCCTTTAGTTTACGGGTGTAAAAAAATATACGGTTGCTGAGATTTGCCAATCATTGGGTGCCTTGCCAATCCGAGGATTTATTTTGTCATAGGCAAAGCGATACTTTTGAGAACATCTACTTCAGATTAATTGGCAAATGTGTAACAAACTAAAATCCTTGATGTAAGGATTGATACTTGGCTCAGTTTTACTTGCATTCCAAGAGAAGTATTAAAATTGGATTAACTTCAGTACTTTTTGATGTACGTGTTAAGATTCTTGTGGAGATGTTCTTCGGGTCCTACTGGGGTACCTAAGACGAAATAAATAGCACCGGCGACCATTACGCACAGTAAGACACAAGTCATTAAAATCTTAGTCCGCCGTTTCACCTGATTTTATTGATCCATTTGAATGCAGATGCCTAACTTGAAGTTATCAACTCATAAAACGATATGCTACGCCTTATTTCGGTAGAGCGTTCTAAGGTGAGGAACTTTTTTTAAGCCAACTGTAAATCACCTTCAAAGGACGTTTTAATTGCATTTTTTTTAGAATTTGAGCTAACACAACGGAACGCTGACTGTGCAGTTGGTGGAATAAAATATGTTCAAGCTAACAAAATTAATGTTTGAGTCGTATAAACATTGGTCGATAATTGGTTTGTTACATGCGCTTACACTTAACAACATTTTTAATCGGACTTTTCGTATCAGGTACTCATGTACTTTCTGATAATTATTTTTGCATAGGCAAATACAATGGTGATTTTGCTGGTGGTTTTTCAATGTCATTTGGGACTGAAGATGTAAAAACCCCAAATTTTAAGTTGAATGGACGTTCAATTGAAAATGGAAAGGTCAATGATATTTTGAAGACTGGTACATTACAGATAAACGATGAAACACATCACATCGGAGTGTCTCCAGATAATAATGTATTGAAGGAACCAAAGAGCATAACGATAGTGTCATTCGAAAAATCGAAGAGCAAACTGAGTATATCGGAGATCATGATTTCTGGAGATCAGCAGATTTTCGAAGAAAAAGCGCAATTAAACTGCGCCATATTACCAGCACAGGGTATGTAAGCTTCTTCATACCCAAACAAAACATTTCTGGCGGATCGAAACGACGACTAAAATTAAGACAAGTTAATTTTTTGAGTTAGCACGCAAAGATGGCTGGAATACATGGGATAAAGGTATCATCACATTTGTATCCCGAAATAAGTGCGCATCTAATGGCTTCAATAAGCAATGCCCATTATCTTGAGTACGCAGATTGGACAAAACTACAATTCTCAGGTCACCTATCACCAACTAACAATCAAGTCGTCATCGCTGATAAGACTGGTGTTGGCTTGCACTAAAGATTGGGATGGCACGGGATATGCACAACATAAATCAGAAAAAGTTAGATTCATGTTCCTCGACTGGCGACTCCAATCAAATGGGGTCGCCTTTTTCACCTTAAATGCGGTACACCAATACGGTACACTTTCAGTACACAAAATTTCCTACATTCAATCTATCATACTGTTTTTAATTATTTTTATTTTTAATTATATCCCTACCGCCGGAGCCAAAATAAACACCTTAACGGTTAACGCGTGGTGTAGTTATTTTTGGAAAAATGAATAATCCGACGTTCCCATGTCAATGTTTACGGATCCATGTACAGATACGTACCAACGTTGCCTACCAAAAAAATGGGCCGCAAATGCGACCCATGAATTTAAGTCTGTGCAGATTTTGCAGCCTGTTTGGCTTCATAAGCTGCTTTCTTTTCCTGATACTGCTCTTCGCTTAGGCCGTGCCAGCCTACGCATTTACCTGTCGGGCTGCGCCCGCATCCACATTCAGCCATTCATCTTCTCCTTATTTGGTAATTGTGAGCTAGACGGGAAAACGCTGAATGAAAGAGGAAAAAAGAAATATTTTTGGGAAATGATTGGGCCCCTTCATCTGAACAACCCCTTGATAAAGTGGACTTAGTTTTCAATACTTGCGTCAGCCAATTAACCACTTTGCAATAATGGTATTTAATCGATGATCGTCTTCGCACTTGCTGTTTTGTTTTTGATCATCACACCTGGGCCAGGTGTTTTGACAACAGCTGGGTTTGGGGCGTCCTATGGGTTCAAACCGTCGTTGCGGTATGTTTTCGGGCTGTTTTTAGGAACGAACATGGTCATGTTGGCCGTGATCACAGGATTTGCCGCGATCATTTTATCAATACCAACCCTGCGGATCGTTCTTTTAACCTTATCAATGGGTTATTTGATTTATTTGGCGGCACGGATCGCTTTTGCAGGCGCCAAAATCGCCTTTATCGAGGCGAAATCACCCCCCGGTATTATGGGCGGTGTTTTGTTACAGGCGATCAATCCCAAAGCCTACGTTGTTAACACGTCCCTAATTACTGGATTTGGATTTATGCCCCATAATTTAACATTAGAAATCATCCTTAAAATATTGATCACAAATGCGATTTGGATCCCTCTACATTTTGGATGGCTTTACGCGGGTACATTATTGCATGAATTGAACCTAAGTCCGCGAACACAACGAACCATCAACATTTTGATGGCTATCTCGATGTTAATGGTGGTCTTTTTGGCCGCTGCATTTGCACAAGGGCGCGCGGGATAACGGGGCCTTAGCGCCCGTTTTCCACCTCATCCTGAATATTGATGCCATTCATCGTACCGATCATATCAACCAATGTGGGCACATAATTTCCCCCGTTGCCCGTGGCAATCGCATGGGTGAAATAGTTTTTCGCAGCAGCCCCCATAGGATTCATCATCTGTGCATCATGTGCCATATTCGCCACATACCCGATGTCTTTGGCTCCATTCTCTAAGGAAAATTTGTGCGCGTTTGCATCACCGCCTACCAGATATTTCATAAAGGTATCAAAGAACCCGTTTGACAGTCGGCTTGATCCAATAACCTCATTCACCTTTTGCGGCGAAAGCCCAGATTTTGCAGCCAAAACTGTCGCCTCTGAGTAAAGGGCGGCATAACTCATTGCAATGAAATTCATGATCAGTTTCATTTTATGCCCTGCTCCAAGAGGACCCACATGAATGATATTGCCAGACCAGCATTGAATAATTGGCTTGATCCGTTCAAACAAATCATCACTGGCCCCGATCATGGCATCCAACGTGCCCTCAGCGGCCTCTTTCGGGGTGCGTCCTAAAGGGGCATCTACAAAATGCATCCCCTTTTGTGCCATTGCATCGCCAATGCGCGTGGTTGATGTTGGATCGGCAGTGGTGCAATCGATGACGATCAACCCGTCTTTGGAATTTTCCAAAATACCGCCCGCACCGAAAATTATATTTTCCACTTGGGGAGAATTGGACAGACACATGTGAATGACATCACATTTTGCGACTAACTCTGCCAAATTCTGTGCCTCTGTCGCGCCTGATTTCACCAAATCATCGACAGGAACACGATTTTTATTTCCCTTTATAACAAGAGAATATCCGCCCTTCATAATGTTGTGAGCCATACCATGACCCATGTATCCAACTCCAATAAAACCAATCACATCTTTGTCGCTCATTCTACGTTATCTCCAAACAAATCTTTGAACAGACTAATGGATTTTCTAAATCCATCCTCAAAATTACCGTTTCCAGGGTGATACACACTTTCAAATGAAATCACTCCATCATAGCTATCATGGCGCAGCGCATCGGCAAGGGGAGCGAATAGTGGTGCCAATTGGCCCTCTCCCATTTTCTTGACACTTAACGTGGCACGCGGTGTATCAACCAGAACATCCTTGATATGAATATGGCCCAAATAGCCATCTCTTACCGTTTCATAGCCGTCTGGATAGGCCAATTCATGACACCAACAATTATTGGCTGGGTCCCACAACACCTTTAACGTATCCTTGGCATCCAGCTCATCAATCAATTTGCGCGCAGTGTAATTCGAATTCACCATCGTCCCGTTGCCCGTTTCCACGACCAAAGTCACACCTGCCTGACGCGCGAAATCCACTGCTGGAGCAATCATCGGTGGCATCGTGTCCCATGCACCTTTAGCGACATTCCATTGCTCTGCACCATTATGACCCCACAGGATTTGTTCCTTTTTCTGGGTCATGATCCGCACCAATGGGGATCCCACGACGTGGGCCATATCCACCACGCGTTTCAATGCTTCCATGTGTTTTTGATGCAGCGCGTCACCGGGGCGATTTTCGGTGGTCATCCCGGCAAAGATATGACGCGATAGACAACTGACAGGTTTTTCGTTGTCCCTACAAATTCGGTCAATCTTTTTGATCTCTTCAGCGCTGTGATCCCCAACCTCGTGATCCCAAATAAATTGTAACTCTGCATAGGTCAGATCAAATTCATTCATAACCGAAACAGTATGTTCCAAATCCCGACTGATCCCGTCACATATGACACCCAGTTTCATATGATCCCCCTATCTATGCAATTCTGCGCCAATTATCTCTTCGATCACACGGGTACAGACCCAGTTATCACCGTTGGGATACTTGGCGCGACCTGCATGAAAAATTTGCATTGCAGCGGACGCTGTGTGCATAGGAACGCCCAAACTTTCAGCCAAGTTCAATGAAATGGTCAGGTCCTTATGCATCGTGTTTATATGACTGCCCGTTCCTTCAAATTCGCGGTCAATGATTTTTTGAAGGGCATTGTTCACAACGCCACTACCCGCCCCAGAGGTTGAAAAAACTTTGTAAAGCACTTCACCACTGACACCTGCTTTGGCGGCCAATGCGGCAGCCTCGAATGTGGCGGAAAATTGGGACCCGATCAAGGATTGCAAACAAGCCTTTACCGTTTGTCCATCCCCTGCCTTGGTTCCCACGTGGTGGATTGAGGCCGAGACCGCCTCTAACACAGGCCGGGCGCGCGCCATAACATCATCAGGGGCAGCCGCCATCATAGTCAGCGTGCCGCCCTGTGCCCCCGGAAACCCGCCTGATACGGGCGTATCGATCATATCAATGCCACTGCCCTGCATTGCAGCGCCAATTTCAACGGCCTCATGCGGTTTGATTGTCGCACTTAGGATCACAATACCACCCTGTTGCATCGTATTGACCAATCCAGCGGGACCCAAGATGACTGATTTCGCCTGATCCCCGTTCATCACCATGACAAAGGCCGCATCAACCCGACGCCCCACTTCAGCGGTATTATCCACCAACGTGCCGCCCACATCGGTGAATGCCGCCTGTCGTTCAGGCTTTAGATCCAAACCAAAGACGGAAAATCCATTTGCCATCAGATTCTTGGCCAGACCGCTACCCATATCCCCCAGTCCGATAACACCAATGTTTTTCATGCGAGCCTCCCTACTTTAATACGTTGCGCGTCCACCTGACAGGTCAAACACCGCCCCAGTCGCGAATGCATTTTCGGCACTTGCGATCCAGCAGATCATGTTGGCAACCTCGGCAACATCCACAAATCGGTTGCGCGGAATTTTCGACAGCATGTAATTGATGTGTTCCTCTGACATCTGATCAAAGATCGCCGTGCGGGCTGCCGCGGGTGTGACACAATTCACACCGATGTTGAAATCTGCCGCCTCTTTTCCCAATGATTTTGTCAACGCGATCACCCCCGCCTTGGATGCAGAATAGGCGCTCGCGTTTGGATTACCCTCTTTTCCAGCAATCGATGCAATGTTCACAATCCGCCCATATCCGCGTTGTTTCATGCCTGCAATGACCGCACGATTTGTGTGAAAGGTTCCGTTCAGATTGACGGACATGATTTTATTCCATTCCTCGATCGGATACTCCTCGACAACGGCATTAGCCCCCGCCACACCAGCGGAGTTCACCAAAACATCAATGCGCCCCAATTGATTTTCTGTCTGCTGCGCTGCAGCCTGAACACTGTTCCAATCGCTAACATCGCAATGAAGCGCAGTTGCGCCCAGCTTGGACGCGCTGGCTTGGGCCAGATCCATGTTGAAATCCCAAATGACAACCGTGGCGCCATTTTCAATCATCCGCTTGGCAACAGCATACCCAATGCCCTGCGCCCCCCCTGTGATAACAGCGACCTGATCGTAAAAGTCATATGAATTCATCTTGGGTATCCTTCTATGTATCGTCTAAATTATTTTGTTTCTCGCGCCACCAAATGATCAGGCCCGATCCTGCAACCAATGCCGCCCCAACATAGACCCAAATATCAGGGCGGGTGGCGAAAAATATGGTTGAAGAAAGCGCCATAAATATTATGAATGAATAGGAAAATGGCATCAGGGTACTGGCGCTGGCATAAATATGTGCACGTGAAAACATGTTGTGCCCCAACCATGCAGCGCCCCCCATGACGAACAACAACACCCAACCGATGGTTTCGGTCGGCATGCGCCAGGCATAAACTGCAAAAGGCAACAGTGCCAACATGCCCAAACCGCCTGCAAAAAACTGCATAACCTGTGCGTTTACCGTGCCTGCCAAGCGACGCGTGATCATCGAAAACACAGCAACAGCAACAGCATTATGAAGCGACAAGAGCGCGGCCCAGTGAAAATCCTCATTGAAGGGGCGCACGATGATTAAAACGCCGATAAATCCAACGATTATCGCGCTCCACCGCCAAATGCCAACGCGCTCTCCCAAAAATAGGATGGAAAGCAGTGCGACATAGATCGGGGAGGAAAACATAATCGCCGCGGTCATGGTGAGCGATAGGTATTTGACGGCGATAAAATTAAAAAACGTCGACACCACCAAAATCAATCCACGCAAAATCAGCAGCGTCAGCGTCTTGCGATCAAGTATGCGGATAACAGATATACCATCGCGCGATCCTTCGATTACCGTAAACAGAAATTGCACCGCGTAGCGCATAAACGCGACCTGAACCGCAGGGATCGCTGCCATCACCAAAAACTTGGCCGATGTATCGATCACAGAAAATGTGCCCCATGCCGCAATCATCAAAACAATTCCAGTGCGGGCCTGTGATTGGATCAATGTTGCGGGGGCTTGGGTCATCTCTGCACCGTTATAATCTTAGCGAGGGTGGCGCAGTGGCGCGTTCGATTTCCAAGATGACAGCCAATGTTTCACGGGCAGATGCGGCATCAACTATGGGTTCTGCTTTGCCTTGGATCACCAATGCGAAATGCTCTAACTGTTTGATCAATGGTACAGCCTGATCGACTTCTGTGGGCTGCATTTCGGGCTTTTCATTCCAATGCGCGGCCCCACTCCAAACATTTAAGGTCGGGAATTCCAATCCCCCGTTTGAACAGGCAATCTGCATCGAGGTTTGCGCCGTTTTCGGGATATGCGGGCTTTCTCCTGTGCCTGCTTCAAACCCCCATGGGGTTGGCGTGGCATCTGAAAAGGCAATCGTGACAATCGCCCCGCTGTCAAATGTTAGGACCACACCACCGCTTTCGTGGCGCAGCGCGTTGCGCATCACATTGCTGCCTGCACCCGTGACGGATGTCACTTCGCCAAAAAAGGCGCGCAGTGTATCGACGTCATGGATCAGGTTTTGTTTGATGGGTCCGCCATCCACACCTTTGCGCCAGTCCACATCGAAATAATCATCTGGTTTTTTCATGCACCACAAAAGCGAGGCCACCAAGGGACGGCCAATCTGACCCGAGGATAGGATTTCAACCGTTTTGCTGACCAAGGGATGATGGCGGCGATGATGTCCCACCAATATCTTTTTGCCCGTGCGCTTTGACGCGGAGATCATCTCATCCGCTTCGGCCAATGATGCGGCAACGGGTTTTTCAACCAGCACATGCAATCCCCGTTCCAACGCCGCAATAGTTAGGGGCGCGTGGGTATCTGTGGGGGTGGCCAAAATGATCCCATCGGCCGCGACATCCACATCGTCCAACGTGGCAAACCCCGGCGCATGCGGGGTGGTGCGATTTTCGACCACTGGGTCAATTACACCCACAAGCGTCAAATCAGTATGCTCCAAGATATGATTTAAATGGCGTTCACCAATCAATCCCGTTCCTGCAAGAAGAAGCTTTACCATTACATCACCGCCCCAATTTGCCATGGCACAAATTCATAATCACCCAGACCCTGCGCCTCGGATTTCGATGCCTCGCCCGAGGCGACGCGCAGGAACAATTCGTAAATCTCGCGACCCTTTGATTGAATTGTTGCACTGCCTGCGATGATGTCCCCACAATTGATATCCATGTCATCCACCATGCGTTCATACATCGCCGTGTTGGTGGACAATTTGATGGTGGGTGCGGGCTTTGATCCAAAGGCAGATCCGCGACCCGTGGTGAAACACACAAGGTTACAGCCCCCCGCGATCTGCCCCGTGACCGAGGCGGGATCATACCCAGGGCTGTCCATAAATGTGAACCCCCTTGCGCGCACGGGTTCAGCGTATTTATAGACGCCTGTCAGCGGGGTTGTGCCCCCCTTGGCCGCGGCCCCCAGTGATTTTTCAAGGATGGTGGTTAGACCCCCTTTTTTGTTTCCTGGGCTGGGGTTGTTGTCCATCGATCCGCGGTTTCTTGCGGTGTAATCCTCCCACCAATTGATCAATCCAATCAAACGATCCCCTGTCGCGCGATCAATCACACGTTCCGTCAGCAGATGTTCGGCGCCATAGATTTCGGGCGTTTCGGCCAAAACGCCTGTGCCCCCTTGGGCCACCAATAAATCACAGGCTTCGCCCAATGCAGGATTGGCGGTGATCCCAGACCAGGCATCTGATCCGCCACATTGCAGCGCGACCTTTAATTCGGACGCGGGACACAGCGTGCGTTGCGCGGCATTCACGATGGGCAGCATCTCGCGTACCTTTTTCACACCCATTTCAATCGTTTTCTGCAAACCCGCAACGGATTGAATATTCATGGTTTGAAAGGTTGGGGATTGTTTCAAACCATAGGCATCCAGCAACCAGTCAATTTGGTTCATTTCACAGCCCAACCCAACCATCACGACACCGCCGTGATTTGGATGTTTGGCGTATCCCCACATGACACGTTGCAGCGCCTCAAACCCTTCACCGTCGCCTGCCATACCGCACCCTGTGCCATGCACGAATGCCACGACACCATCGACGTTGGGATATTGGGATAATTCCTCTGGCCCAAAGCTGTCCGCAATGCGCCGCGCAGCCGTGGCGGAACAATTTACGGATGTGACAATGGCAATGTAGTTGCGCGTTCCCACGCTGCCATTTTCACGCCGATATCCCATGAATGTATCGCGGTCTTGCTCTGGAACAGGGGCCACATCACATAAATTTGTGCCGAATTGGTATGCAGCATCCGTTGCGCGAAATTCAACATTATGCGTATGCAAATGTGTGCCAGAGGGGATGTCAGACATGGCGTAGCCAATGGTCTGTCCGTATTTCAAAATGCGCGCACCCACGGGGATATCACATGACGCGATTTTATGCCCTGCGGGAATGGCGTCCCGCAGCACGAGGCCTCCAATGTCGTGCCCCGCCTCCAATGCGCGATTGGCCACCAGCACGTTGTCCTCAGCCCGAAGTCTGATTATGTTATCCATCTCAATTCCTGTTATGCGCAATATGGTCCATCCGCGGACCAACGACCATGTTGATTAATATGTTCCAACTGCGCAATATCTGCTCGGGTGGCTTCCCACATGTTTTTCCAAACCTGCCAATCGCGCAGTTCAGCGGACGGATTTCTGCGCGAACGTGCCACGAAATCTGGGAAATGATCCCGTCCCGTATTTTGCCCCGTCACGTTATAGCGCAAATCAAACGACCAGCGATATTCATTCGACAGATTTCGCAAACTTGCGTGTGGTGTCAGGGGGTGAAAAATTACACCACCCCCTGCCTTTACGGGTGCGGGTACTGCGTCCTGTTTTGGTAAAAACTTCTCTCGGATGCCCAACTGCGTCAGCGCACAATGTGGGATCATGTGTGGGGTTTTGCCGGGCTTTACCTGCAAACATCCGTTTTCAACCGTTGCATCTGTGATCGCCAACCAGACTGTGACCATTTCGGTGTCATCCGCCGCCTCTAATGTTACAGCCCGATCCTGATGCCAATCTGTGGACACAATATGCGCACGGGTTTCCCCATGTTGAACATCACGCTCAGGCGGTTTGATACGAACGTGCTGAATGGGGTTTGATGTGATTTCAGAACCGATTAGACATTCGACCGTATTTAAAATGCGATCACTTGTGATCATATCGAAGACCGCTGGCCCAAAATGCATGGGGGTTTCGGCGGTGATGCCATCTGCAGGCAGGGAAATGTCAAAAGGCTGATACCATTCAATTTTGGCCCGTACCGCCGCATCCAATTTGTCCCATAAGGTCGCACCAGGCAAAAGTTCAGGGACCTGACCAAGCTGCCGCCAATCAAAATAAAGATGATCCATCAGATCCGCATATTCCGATACAACAGCGTTTCGCACTTCTGGGCTGATTAATTCCTCAACAACAAGGTATCCGTCACGGTTAAATTGATCGATTTGCTGTAGGTTCAGCATTGGATCCCCCTACCATCATAATAATAATGTGACGATGTTTGGCCAAATCAGCAATACAGACAACGCAATCAGTTGAACACCAATAAAGGGTAAGAAACCTTTGAAGATATCCGTCAACGAGATATGCGGCGGGGCCACGGATTTCAAATAAAAGGCAGCAGGTCCAAACGGAGGCGACAGAAAACTAACCTGCATATTCATACAGAACAGGACACCGAACCAAACAGCAAGATGTTTTGGCTCAAGCTGACCAATTAGACCAATCTCTTCGATCGGCAAGCGCTGAACAATGGGCAAAAACACAGGAATAATTAACAATACAATACCTACCCAGTCCATGAACGCGCCCATAAACAAAAGGATCAGCATCATAATAAGTAAGATGCCCATTGTCGGAACATCCAGTCCAACAATCATGTCTGCAACATACTGAGGACCACCTGCAATTGTGTATGCCCCCGCAAGGGCCGCCGCACCAATTGTTACCCAGATAATTGTCCCCGTTGACTTTAGTGTGCGCATCAAACTTTCCCACACTAGATCAAAGCTGGCCTCTCCTCGCAGGAACGAAATTATAAGCACGGCGACCACGCCCATACCCGCAGCCTCGGTAATGCCTGAAATACCACCGTAAATTGAACCTAAAACAACACCAATGACGACGATTGGCGCAACCAATCCTTTCCCCATTGCCCAGCCGATTTTCGCGCGCTCTGTCCCGAAGACAAAGAAAATAAGACCCAGCGCTATCGCAGTTAGCGCTGCAAACCAAGAAATGTAATCTGGCGTCCCATAGGCAATTGCATCAACCCCTTCGATGAAGGTATTTTGTCCCGTAACTGTGAAAAATACGACACGCACGAACAACGCAAAAGAAAACCCCGCGACGATAATGGACATGAAAGCCCCAAACAATGCCCATTTTTCGCCGCCCGATGGATCGCCTGGTTCTGGTTCTGGCAGAGGTGCATCATCTGGGTTTATTTGCGTGCGCAAAACAATGTATATTATAAACATTGTAGCCAACATAAAACCAGGAACGAATGCGCCTGTGAACAGCGCCTTAATTGATGTTTCGGTTATCAAACCATAAATAATCAAAACGATGGAGGGAGGGATCATAGTCCCCAAAGAACCCGAAGCGCAGATTGTCCCAATGGCAAGATTTTGATTATATCCCAAACGCAACATTTGAGGTAGTGCAATCAACCCCAACAGAACAACTTCTCCCCCAATGATTCCAGACATCGCCGCCATGATGACCGCCATCACAGAAGTCACGATTGCAATCCCACCACGAACCCTTGACAACCAAATATTTAGCGATGAATACATGTCTTTGGCTATGCCAGATCTTTCCAGAAGTGCCGCCATAAAAATAAATAACGGAATGGATATCAAAACATAGTCCGTCAGTAGACCGTATATTTTTTGTGCAAGGATATTAAGCGGCCCCGTACCAAATTTACGGGTTAATAAACCATCCCCAAACGTTGTCGGATCCAGCAGCAATGTTGGTTCGAATTTCATCACCAATACGACAACGGCCATGACGGCGGAGGCCAATCCTAGAGGCATCCCAATCGCCAACAATAGCATCAATCCAATAAGAAGGACGAGAGAAATTGTTCCAATATCCATTAACCCTCTCCTATTGATTTTTTTAGACGCTCAAGTTCGTCTTGGTCAATATCGTCGGCTGAACTGTGGATTTCGGGCTCTTTATTCCAATCTGCAATCAAATTTAACACTGACTGGATAGCAACCAATGTAACAACGATCAGGACCAAAGGCTTTAGTGTCGCAGGAATCGGGGGATCAAATGCTGTCCCAAACGTTTCCCAGCGAAGCAACTTTGCCTTTGCTTCTCCATAGCCACCATAAACCAAGAAAAATGCAAATCCCACGATCAGTACGGTCGAAACGATATCGCATATTTTCTGCAACGAACGAGGAAGCATATCGTAGAGCAAATAAATTCGAATATGGCTTCGTTGCTGCATTGCGTAAAACCCAGCAAGTATAAATACAAACCCTGCCAACCATAGGGACATTTCATTCGCCCAAAGTGTCGGACGCTCGAACACATAGCGCAAAATAACTTCATACATCATCACGCATACAACAATCGCGATTAGAAGCATGGTTACGCGACCAATGAACATCGCTATCCGATCAATCGCGGGGTATTCATCGATCTCCATTGGTGCCCTGTTAATTCCCAAAACTCCCAGCACACCCAACACAGGCAAGGCAATCAAGATCAGGTAGTCAAGCATCGTAATTTGACGATACCGCGCTGCAAGAGCATCGGTGTAACCACCAAATGCCATAATATAGGTCGCACCATGCCAGACTATCCAACTGCCACATGCGATGAAAAAAAGGGGCAGCAACCACTGGGGAAGATCGCGAACTGAATTTCCCATTTCATAATCTTTCGTAATGACGTAAATGCAATTGGGCAGGCCAACTAAGGCCTGCCTGTAATAAAATTTGATTATTTTACCAAGCCAAGCTCAGTAAGATATGCGATATGACTATCAACTAGTGCCTTGGCCTCTGGAGTTGTAGCAAACTCTGGCCATGTTGCTTGGGCGGCATCACGGAATGTCTGAAGATCCTCTTCCGACCACTGCCAAAGTGTGACACCTTCAGCACGCAACTTCGCAGCGGCGGCAGCATTTGCTTTTTCGAATGTCAAAGCTGTACGCAGAGCGAGCGCTTCCATCGCAACAGACATGATTGTGCGGTGTGATTCTGGCATGGAGTCCCATACTGATTTGTTACAAGCTAGGTGATCTGAAGGCATCGAGTGGAAGCCTGGGAAGTTCGCATGCTTCACCAGATCATATAAGCCGAGGCCAACGTTGTTTGCCAAACCAGACGCATCAGCACCATCGATGATACCTGTCTCCAATGCTGTAAAGATTTCTGTGAAATCCATCACGATTGGTTTCGCACCTAGCTTTTCAAAGATTTTGGTTTCCATGCCTGGTGGGGAACGGAATTTGAAATCCTTCAATGCGCCAGGGCCATCCAAGGGACGCGAGGACGCAAGGCTTTCTTGACCGTAGACCCACCATCCAACAAGTTGCATGTCGTACTTGTTATACAGTGCCTGCGCGTCCGCTAGACCACCGCCATAATAAAGCCAACTTAATTGCTGATATGGAGTTGCATAGCCACCCATGATGTCGCCAACAAATTGGAACGCAGGGTTTTTACCTGTTTGATAACCACCACCTGTCATGTCGCAGTCCAAAATGCCAGTCGCTGCAGCATCGAATGTTTCCACCGATTTCACTACTGATGAAGAATAAAACATTTCAATATTGATTTCGCCATTCGACATGCTTTGCACATCTGCTATGTACTGCGCCGCAAGCTTTCCCGATACTGTTTCAGGTGCATAGTGCGTTTGAATACGCAGGTTCGTTGTTGCCGCTGTTGCTGTTGTAGCAAGCAACGCCGCTGCACCTAACGTTGCAGCAACTTTTTTAACAAAACTCATGTTGTTCTCCCTACTTGTTGTTTTGTTGTTCCACCCAACGTTCAGATGTGGGCGCTAACATTAGCCTACATTCAAAAGAACATGTGGCAAGAAAAATGTTGGTTTTACTTTAATCTAAATAATCGATATCACACCAAGATTTTAGATGCGCACCGGATATTTTGATCGAAACATTTAGTCACAATGTGCCCAATCCCGACAAAAGTTTGTCGCACAACAGCACAGATTTGGCTCAAATTACTTCGAACCTATCATCCATAAACACGCCACAATTTTCCAAGATGCTTTGGTAGGAGATGAAGACGCATGCGAACAGGCCACTCACGATCATATCAAAAGGGACTTTTGAATTGAACCTAGAACACGACAAGAAATTAAGTATCAGAATACAACAAAATTTTAAAATTCTGAAGAATTGCAAATCTGATTGAACATCAACCATAGCGTGGATAGGTTCACTACCAATAATGAAGCAGTATGGCTCAAACGCGCCCAATATGAGAAAGAAACATAACCTGGATTATAACATGTCAAAACGACTTCAAAACAAACGCGTACTTTTAACCGCCGCCGGTCAGGGAATTGGCCGCGCGACGGCCCTTGCGATGGTGCGCGAGGGCGCGCATGTATTTGCAACGGATATCAACACCAAAACATTGGCCGATCTACAACGTGAGGCCGAAGCATTGGGCACAATCGAAACATTTACATTGGACGTTATGGACAATGACGCGGTTGTTGCTGGTGTTGCCCTTGCGCAGCCCGATATTCTATTCAATTGCGCAGGTTTTGTGCATCACGGTACCATTTTGGAATGCACGGATGAGGAATGGTCATTCGCATGGGATTTGAACGTGGGTTCCATGCACCGCACGATCCGCGCGGCCCTACCCGGTATGATAGAGCGCGGCGCTGGATCCATTATTAACATGTCCTCCGTGGCCTCATCGATCAAAGGGGCGCCAAACCGTTATGTGTACGGCACGACCAAGGCCGCTGTCATCGGGTTGACGAAATCTGTTGCAACCGATGTCATCACCCAAGGGGTACGGTGTAATTGCATTTGCCCAGGAACAGTGGAAAGCCCATCATTGCATGATCGTTTACGTGCAACAGGTGATTATGAGGCCGCAATGAAAGCATTTATCGCACGTCAACCCATGGGCCGCATAGGTGCTGCCGAAGAAATCGCGGCACTTGCCGTGTATTTGGCTTCAGATGACAGCGCCTTTACAACAGGGCACGCGCATGTGATCGACGGCGGTTGGTCAAACTAATATTTATTTCGGAGAAAAGAGAATGAGTGATAAGAAAACACTGCGATCTCGGTTGTGGTTTAACAACCATGATGATCGTGAAATGACGGCTCTTTATCTTGAGCGGTATTTGAATTATGGCCTTACGCGCGAGGAATTGCAAGGTGACAAGCCGATCATCGCAATTGCCCAAACTGGCAGCGATCTAAGCCCGTGTAACCGCCACCACATTGAACTGTCCAAGCGCGTGCGTGATGGTGTGATTGCGGCGGGTGGCACAGTGATTGAAATTCCTGTGCACCCCATTCAGGAAACAGGCAAACGTCCCACGGCCATGTTGGATCGTAACTTAGCCTATCTGTCCTTGGTCGAAACGCTTTATGGCTATCCCATTGACGGAGTCGTTTTGAATATTGGATGTGACAAAACTACCCCTGCACTGCTGATGGCAGCAGCATCGGTCAATATTCCCGCGATTGCATTGTCCGTTGGTCCAATGTTGAACGGATGGTTCCGTGGTCAACGCACAGGATCAGGCACAATCGTTTGGAAGGCGCGTGAATTACATGCCAAGGGCGAAATTGACGATGATGGGTTCATGGATTTGGTCGCCTCATCCGCGCCATCGACGGGTTATTGTAACACCATGGGTACGGCGACCACAATGAACTCAATTGCCGAAGCCTTGGGGATGCAATTACCTGGCTCAGCCGCAATTCCCGCCCCCTATCGGGAACGTGGGCAAATGGCCTATATGACAGGCAAACGCATCGTCGATATGGTGCATGAGGATTTGAAACCCTCTGACATCATGACGAAAGAAGCCTTTGAAAACGCGATTGTTTTAAATTCCGCCATTGGAGGATCAACAAACGCGCCTATACACTTGAATGGATTGGCAAAATTGCTAGGAATCGAATTGACAAACGATGATTGGCAACGTTTGGGACATAAGGTGCCACTATTGGTGAACCTACAGCCTGCGGGTGAATACCTGGGCGAGGATTATCATCGCGCGGGCGGTGTTCCTGCAGTGATGGGTCAGTTGATCAAGGCGGGCATGTTGCCCCATCCAAATCAGATCACCGCCAATGGCAAAAGCATGGGCGAAAACTGCACAGATGCGGAAATTATAAACACAGACGTGATCAAACCCATCGAAACACCGATCAAAGATCACGCAGGTTTCATTAACCTATCTGGTAATCTGTTTGACAGCGCGATCATGAAAACCAGCGTCATCAGTCAGGAATTTACAGATCGCTATCTATCCAACGCCGATGATCCCAATGCATTTGAAGGACGCGCGGTTGTCTTTGACGGGCCAGAGGATTTCCACAAACGTATTGACGACGAAAGCCTTGGGATTGATGAAAATTGCATCCTGATGATGCGCGGAACGGGCCCAATTGGCTATCCGGGCGGGGCCGAAGTGGTGAACATGCGTCCCCCTGCCTATTTGTTGAAACGGGGTGTGAATTCATTGCCTTGCGTCGGCGATGGTCGCCAATCGGGGACATCTGGATCACCATCGATCCTGAACGCCGCGCCAGAGGCGGCCGCGGGTGGCGGACTTGCCCTTGTGCAAACAGGCGACATGGTGCGCATTGATTTGAACGCCTGCACAGCAAACATCCTGATCAGCGATGAAGAGTTAGAGGCACGCCGCGCGGCACTGCCCACAAACGCCCATCGCGCCACAGCACAAACCCCTTGGCAAGATATTTTCCAAGAAAAGGTACGCCAATTTGACGATGGCATGCTGCTGGAAGGATCAGACAAACACAAAGATATCGCGTCACGCCACGTGCCGCGCGACAACCACTAAAGGAAACAAAAACAATGAAACTCGTACGTTACGGCGCTGATGGCCAAGAAAAACCAGGAATGATTGATGCAGATGGCACAGTGCGCGATCTATCCGCACACGTGGACGACATCACGGGCGCAACCATCGGCGATGACAGCATTGCAACCTTGCGCGCCTTGGACCCTGCCACCCTACCCGCTGTTGAGGGCAACCCGCGCATGGGGGCCTGTGTCGGTGACATCGGTAAATTCATGTGTATTGGCCTAAACTACGCAGATCACGCGGCAGAAACAGGCGCGGATATTCCCGAACACCCCATTCTCTTTATGAAGGCAAACTCTGCCATTACAGGCCCAAACGATGACGTTGTGATGCCCCGCGGGTCCACCAAAACAGACTGGGAAGTGGAACTGGGTGTTGTGATCGGCAAGGCCGCGAAATACGTCAGCGAAGAGGATGCATTGGATTATGTTGCGGGCTATTGCCTGTGCAACGATGTCAGCGAACGTCATTTTCAAGCTTCCCTAACGGGTCAATGGACCAAGGGCAAATCCTGTGACACATTTGGCCCAACGGGTCCATGGTTGGTTACACGGGATGAAGTTGAAGATCCTCAAAATCTGGACATGTGGTTGGATGTCAACGGCAGACGTATGCAGACAGGCAACACAAAAACCATGATCTTCACCGTGGCGCAGGTGATTTCGCACCTATCCCAACTGTTCACGCTGCACCCAGGTGATGTGATCTCAACAGGGACACCTCCGGGTGTTGGCATGGGTATTAAACCTGAACCTGTCTACCTGAAAGACGGGGACGTGATGGAATTGTCTATCCAAGGCTTGGGAATGCAACGCCAAAACGTATGCGCCGATGACTAAGCCCATCTTGCTTCAAATCGGGAATGTGACAGAGCGGATGAAAAACCGCTTTGACGCATTATTCGATGTTCACGTCTGGTTTGATCAACAGGATCAAGACGCCTTTGTGGACACACATGGCGCGGACGTTGTTGGCATCGCAACAGACGGACATTGGGGCGTGCCAGACAATTTATTGGCCCGCCTACCAAACCTAAAGGTCGTGTCATCCTATGGGGTTGGGTATGACGCCATTGATGCGAATGATGCCGCCGCACGCGGTATATTGGTGTCACACACACCAAATGTCCTAAATGATGAGGTTGCAGATACGGCGATTATGCTGTGGCTTGCAACATCCCGCCGCTTAGTTCAGGCGGACAAATGGGCACGATCAGGACAATGGGAACGCGATGGCGCCTTTCCCCTGACCCGATCAGTTCAAAACCGACAGGTTGGAATTTTGGGCATGGGACGCATCGGGGAAACCATTGCAAAACGTGCGAGTGGGTTTGATGCAACCATCCATTATCATTCCCGCACACCCAAGGATGTAGATTATATTTATCACAGCAGAGTCAAGGAATTGGCAGACGCAGTTGATGTGTTATTCGTGATCACACCTGGTGGTGCATCAACCTATCATTTGGTAAATGATGAGGTCATGAATGCCCTCGGTGCCGAGGGGATGTTGATTAACGTGGCCCGCGGATCCGTCGTGGATGAAACCGCATTGATCGCGGCCCTTCAGGACGGTCGATTGGGATCAGCGGGATTGGATGTATTTGAACAAGAACCCAAAATTCCCGATGCGCTAAAAGCCATGGAGAACGTGGTTCTATTACCCCATGTTGGCAGTGCGTCCGTGGAAACCCGACAGGCCATGGGCGATCTGACCTGTGAAAATCTGGAACGCTACATGCAAGACGGCACAGTCGTCACGCCCGTTCCCGAATGCGCACCATTAAACAGAAAATAACATGACCACGATCCAAAACATCCGCGTTCAGTATTTTTGCCTCCCCTTGGACGAAGTGTTAGAGGATGCCAAACACGGCGCCCATACCCATTTCGAATTGGTTACGGTGACAATCACAGACGCGGATGGGATTTCAGGGACGGGATATACCTACACAGGTGGCAAAGGTGGCCGTTCGATCGAGGCCATGATCAATCATGACCTTGTGCCATTTTTGATGGGTCAGGACACGCAGGATATTCATGCCCTTTATGATGGGATGCAATGGCATGTACATTATGTGGCGCGCGGCGGCATCGCGTCCTTTGCCATATCGGCGGTGGATATCGCCCTGTGGGATTTGCGGGGTAAACGGTTAAACACATCGCTTTTGCAGATGGCAGGTGGCGAACAGGATCGGTGCAACGCCTATCGCGGGGGTATTGATCTGGGCTATGATCTGCCGCGTTTGATGCAAAGCATGGATGAATACATGGACGCTGGTTTTGATGCGGTTAAGATCAAGATCGGTCAACCCGAATTGGCCCAAGATATCGAACGCATCCGCGCCGTGCGTGCCCAGATTGGGAACGATCGCACCTTTATGGTAGACGCAAATTATGCGTTCAGCGTGGAACAATCCATTGAGGCGTCAAAAGCATTTGAGGATCAAAACATTTATTGGTTCGAAGAACCCACAATCCCCGATGATTATCAGGGTTATGCCCGCATTGCGGCGGCCACATCTGTTCCGCTAGCGATGGGGGAAAACCTGCATACGGAACATGAATTCGGCTATGCCTTCGAACAAAGCAATCTGGGATTTATCCAACCTGATGCATCAAACTGCGGTGGGATCACAGGGTGGTTGCGCGTGGCAGAGATGTCGGAAAAATACGGTATCCCAATCTGTAGCCACGGGATGCAGGAATTGCACGTCAGCCTCGTGTCCGCCCGCCCCAATCCAGGCTGGCTAGAGGTGCATTCGTTTCCCATTGATCAATACACCCATTGCCCACTGGTGATGGAAAACGCCATGGCCCTGGCCCCCACTGTGGCAGGAACAGGCGTCAGTTTTGATTGGGATAAATTGCGCGCACATTCGGGCTAGATCCAACTCTTTTTGTTCGTCGTTGACCTAGGTTTCAGACTTTGCATTGATTTGAAGGATAGCGTTCAAATTTCGGCGGGTAACTCCGATGTGGCCTTGGTCACTTAAGGTTTTCAACTAAAAAAGGAACAATTTGGTTGATCAGCGCTTGATGAACATCATTCCGATCCCGAAGCATCCAATCGCTGCAAATATTTTCTTCACCGCCAAAGCCGATAACAATTTTTCCAAATAGGCTGCATTCTGGTAAGAAGCTGAAGTGCCAGCTTTGTGGAATGGCCATATAGCGTGCATTGGGCATCACTTCAGTTATCCTTGCTGCATCGAGTGCTTCGGGGACACCGTAATGGGGCTCAAAGTTAATGACCATCACGGGGTGGGAAATGCTCGCGGCACTTTCGATGATTGCGGCAGGTGCCAAAGCTGGATCAATCGCAATGGTGGCACCAACACGACCGTCGAGATAGCGCGCATCATAAAGATCCGCGTTGATTTTAAAAAAATCCACTCCCCCACGCGCAAGCCAACCGCAGTCCCAAATATCGGGATTCCGATCACAATCTTCTATGAAGTTGGCCTTCGAAACTTGTAACCCTGATATGGCCAAGGCACTGTGCCCTCCCAGGCTGAAGCCTGCCACCGATATGTTTTCAGTATGCAACGATAGCCCTGCAATTGTTGGGGTTTCAGCCCAATTTAATATCGCGCTCAGATCATTTACCCTCTCCCAAATCATAACGGTTTTTTCGGGCAAGCTATCACGTGACGTTGTGCCCGGATGATTTGCGGCCAGCACGACATATCCTTTCTCAGCCAGCGCTTCCGCCAACCATCCCACCTGAAGGGCGTTTCCGCCAGAACCATGGCTAAATACAACAACAGGATGCGTTCCTGACTTCGGCTGTGCATTCGGCCGGACATAGTGGCCATAGAACAACGCATTTTATCCTATGAGTTCCGTTGGCCTGTCATCGTCGGTGGGATACCAAATAAATAAATTAAGAGACACGTCACGGTGAGGAAGTTGGAGGGTCGTTGTCTGATAACCTGGCGAATATTTCCCGGGGCCACGTTCATTTGCCTGCGCCATAAACAAGAAGCCAATGCACACAAAGGCCAGCACAATTAAGCCCAAAACAGTTCTTATCAATCGTCTTTTCAAATCGTAAGCGTCCAAAATAAGTGAAATAAAAATGATTTATGAATCTGTAACTCTATTTTTCACAGTAACATCAGAGCATAAAATCGTCTATAGATTGAATTTACGATCTACGATTCAACTCAATTTATCTTTCACGCGCCCACAAAGGGCGTTTGGCGTGCATATGGTAATTCTAGGACACCCGCTCCAACGCGCGCTTAACCACACTTGGATCGCCCAAATGGGCCTCTTCGGACAACAATCTGCGCCATCCCCGTGCGCCGGGGCGGCCCATGAACAGGCCCAGCATATGGCGTGTCACCTGATGTAAACGACCACCCTGTGCGATGTGACGATCGATATAGGGCAGCATTTGCAACACAACCTCGTGCGGATCGCGAACCCCATCGCCCCCGTAAATCCGCGCGTCTGCGGCGCATAGGATATCACTGGGCGAATGATAGGCCGCGCGTCCAACCATGACGCCATCCAACCCCTGATCCAAATGCTGCTCTGCCTGATCCAGCGTTGTTATCCCCCCGTTGATCGAAATATGCAGATTGGGGTTATCCGCCTTTATCTGATGCACCAAATCGTAATCCAGCGGTGGGATTTCGCGGTTTTCCTTGGGGCTCAGCCCCCGTAACCACGCCTTACGGGCATGGATGATAAATCGTTTCACCCCTGTATCTGAGACGCGTTTGATGAAATCGGGCAGCACCTGATGGGCGTCTTGGTCATCCACACCAATGCGGCATTTCACAGTGACCTCAACGTCAACCGCATCCTGCATCGCGGCGCAGCACTCGGCCACCAAATCAGGGGTGCGCATCAACACCGCACCAAAGGTGCCTGATTGCACACGATCAGAGGGGCAACCACAGTTTAGGTTGATTTCATCATACCCCGCATCTTCGCCCATCTTGGCCGCTGCGGCCAGTTCGGCTGGGTCCGATCCCCCGAATTGCAGGGCCACAGGATGTTCTTCCGTGTTATAATCCAACAAATGCAAGGCACCACCTCGCACCAAAGCGGGTGAGGTTACCATTTCCGTATAAAGCAAGGTTTCCCGCGACATCAAACGATGCAAATACCGACAATGCCGATCCGTCCAATCCATCATCGGCGCAACCGATAAGCGCGCTGATGTGTGAAGCGATTGATGTTGGCTATCCTGCACCATGATCCTCATGCAACTGTTTTGCGGCCAGATAACATATATCTGCGGGAATTGTAGAGCAAGAAATCCAAGACACCCATAATTCTAGTGAAAGCCACTGCAGCATAACGAACCCCCTGCACGATTAGGGGAGCGCCTGACTGGGTAGGCGCAAAAGGGTGGCGGTGCAAAATGCCAATGCAAAGGACAACAGGCCAACGTTTCAAAACGGTGATGGCGTGCAAGCGCCTGCCGAGGGGTAGGCAGGCGCTCCCCGGCGGTACCGCCGGGTGAAACAGGATTGTGAATTCACGACACCCTGGCGATGCCCACCTTACCCCTTCGCCACAAAATCAATCAGGGCCGATAGGCCAGAGTGGCCGCGGCCTTCGTTTAGGGTGGCTGTATAAGCGCGGTTGACCATGATCTGCATGTGGGAAAAGGCATCTGCCAGCATGTCGGGTGTGTACATATGATCGGGATTGCCCGGCCCCCCAGTACCCAAGGCGACCTGTTCGGGGGTATATCCGTGGATCAGTAATGTGCCCCCTGCCCGCGTTGCGCGTGCCAGTGCGGTGAAAATTTCACCCATCCGTTCGGGCGGGACAAATTGGATAAAGATCGCGACAACATTGTCATACGCCTCATCGCTCCACCCCGCATCGTAAATATCGGACAGCACAAATTCCACATCAACCCCTGCCTCTTTCGCCAAGGCCTTGGCCTTTTCTTGGGCGACCTGCGAATAATCTGTTGCGCGCACATCGTATCCACGCGAGGCGAGATAGACGGAATTGCGCCCCTCACCATCCGCAACGACCAGTGTTTTGCCACCAGCCACCAAATGCGGTTCAAGGGCAATGAGCCCCGCCGCAGGTTTCGTTCCAAAAAGGTAATCCGCACCCGCGTAGCGTTTGTCCCAGAAATTTTCCATGTCTCAGCCCCGTAGTTTACGGAACTGATCTATGGATAGATGCCGAAATTACAATGCGACGATTAGGTCACAGGATCGCGGGGCGCCTTGCCGGACATGATCGCGTTTAGGTTTTCCATCGCCCGCATCCCCATTTCAACGCGGGTTTCATCCGTTGCACTGCCCAGATGCGGCAGCATCACCATGTTTGGCGCATTCAGAGTGTCAGGCATGATGTTGGGTTCGCCGTCAAACACGTCCAATCCCGCACCCCCAATCGTGCCATTCTGCAGTGCTTGGGCCAGGGCAACTTCGTCCACCACCTCACCACGGGCGGTGTTGATCAGGATCAGACCGGGTTTTGAATGGGCCATGATATCCGCGTTGATCAGATGGCGATTCTGAGCCCCACCCGGACAATGAAGCGAGATCACATCACAGGTTTGGAACAATGTTTCCAAATCAGGCACCTGTGTTGCGTTGAATTGATCCAATTTGTCTTGGGCCACTTTTGATCGGTTTTGGACAAAGATTTCGCAATTAAACCCAAAATGCGCACGGCGTGCAAATTCCTGACCAATGCGGCCAAATCCCACAATCCCAACCTTTTTATTGCTGGCCTTTTTCCCGACCAGATGGGTTGGGCGCCAACCGCTCCATGCGCCTGCGCGGACCTCTCGTTCGCCTTCCCCTGCACGGCGCGCCACCATCAACATCAGTGTCATGGCGATATCTGCGGTACATTCGCTTAGGACATCGGGTGTGTTTGTCACCGTAATGCCCGCCGCCTGCGCTGCAGGAATATCAATGTGCGAAAATCCAACGCCATAGTTACAAATCGCCTTTGTGCGAATGGTATCGGTGTCAAAAACGGCCGCGCCCATGTTGTCCGTTACAGTGGGCAATATGGCGTCATATTCACCCAAGGCCGCGCGTAGTTCATCAACCGTCATCGCGACATCGCTGTCGTTGCATTGTACGTCATAGTGTTTCTGCAACTCTGCCTCGACACTGGCGGGCCATTTGCGGGTGATAAGGATTTTTGCTTTGCTCATTCTGCCGCCAAACTTGCCTGAAGGGACCCAATGATCTGATCAACTTCTGCGGGATCATATGATCCGCCTAAATCCACCAATGCCGCGCCAAAACGGGTGACAATATCTTCGATATCCGCGTTACTAAGTAGGTTTAGGATACCGACGCGCACTTGGGTTGGCCGTGACAAAGTCGGCCAAATACCGAAATTTTGCGACCGACAATAGGTGACAAATTCCATTTCGCGCCCTGCCATATTTGGCGGCAGGTTCAAAACAACCAAAGAGGTCATGTTTGACGTTACCTCGCATCCCATGGCCGTGAAGGCGCGACGCAAGATATCCTCGCAGGCCGCATATCGCGCTGCGCGGTTTGCCAATCCTTCGGCCAGTGTCAAACGCAGCGCTTCATGAAAGGCAGCAACGGCATAGGC